>JAGDVQ010000183.1:5939-10320 GCA_023255715.1 Thiomonas sp. | reverse complement strand
TTGGCGGAGACGAAGGGATTCGAACCCTTGATGCGCTTTTGGCGCATACTCCCTTAGCAGGGGAGCACCTTCGGCCACTCGGTCACGTCTCCGTTGCTCCCGGCAATCCGTTTTGGGGACGCCAACAGCAAAGTCCGCAATTATTACATGCAATGCGCTGTTGCTGCCCTTTTTGTAAAAACTTTGGGCGCTCAGGCCGTTTGTTCCAGGTCGAATGCCTTGTGCAGGGAGCGCACGGCGAGTTCCATGTACTTTTCGTCGATCACCACCGAGACCTTGATTTCCGAGGTGGAGATCATCTGAATGTTGATCCCCTCTTCTGACAGCGTGCGGAACATCTTGCTGGCCACACCCGCGTGCGAGCGCATGCCCATGCCGACGATGGAGACCTTGCAGACTTTCGGATCGCCCAGGATTTCCTTGGCACCGATGTGCGCCTGTACGGTGGTCTTGAGAATGTCGAGGGCGCGGGCGTAATCGCCGCGGCCGACGGTGAAGGTGAAATCGGTGAAGCCGGCCACGCTCTGGTTTTGCAGAATCATGTCGACTTCGATGTTGGCATCGCCCACGGCGCTGAGAATCTGATAGGCGATGCCTGGACGGTCGGGCACACCGACCACGATGATCTTGGCTTCGTCGCGGGCAAAGGCGATGCCCGATACCACGGCTTGTTCCATGTTGTCGTCTTCCTCGAAGGTGATGAGTGTGCCGCTGCGCGATTCCTGTTCCAGCGGAAGGTCCCAGGGGGTCAGGCTGGAGAGCACGCGCAGGCGCACCTTGTACTTGCCGGCGAATTCCACCGAGCGGATCTGCAGCACCTTGGAGCCCAGGCTGGCCATTTCCAGCATTTCCTCGAAGGTGATGGTGTCCAGCCGACGGGCTTCGGGAACGATGCGCGGGTCGGTGGTGTAAACGCCATCGACATCGGTGTAGATCTGGCATTCATCGGCCTGCAGCGCTGCGGCCAGCGCCACGCCCGAGGTGTCCGAGCCGCCACGCCCCAGGGTGGTGATGTTGCCGTTCGCATCCACGCCCTGAAAACCAGCCACCACGGGCACGATACCCTGCGCCAGATCGGCCTTGAGCTTGGCAGAGTCGATGGATTCGATGCGCGCCTTGGTGAATGCGCTGTCTGTATGCACCGCGATCTGCGCGCCGGTATAGCTGCGCGCCTTGTGGCCCAGCGCTTGCAACGCCATGGACAACAGACCGATGGTGACCTGCTCGCCGGTGGAGGCGACCACGTCGAGTTCGCGCGGGTCCGGGTGAGGCTGGATGTCTTTGGCCAGTGCGATCAGGCGATTGGTTTCGCCCGACATGGCCGACACCACCACCACCACCTGATGCCCGGCTTCGTGCCACTTGGCCACGCGGCGGGCGACGTTCTTGATCCGTTCGGCCGACCCCACCGAGGTGCCGCCGTATTTCTGGACGATGAGTGCCATGAGAAATGCGTTCGAGAGCTGCGAAGTCGACATCACCCGGCGCACGGTGCGCCTGGTTGCCTCGCAGAAAGCCTGACATTCTATGTTCTCGGGCGAGCGGGATCCTTCGGGTGAAAAACCAGCAACCTCCCCTGGCGCCGCACAACACCCAGCGGCAACTGCAGTTCCAGGTGATGCGCCCCCTGTGCCGAACGCAGAACCTGGCGCACCAACTCATCGGTGCGGGCCCGGTCCAGTCGCTGGCCCCGCAGGCGAAGCCACAGGCGCAACGCCTCGCTGAGCCGCTCTGCGCCCAGCGATCGCAAGGCGGCGAGATCAAGGCCATCGGGAACCGCGCACCGCCGCAAATCGTCCGACGCACGCCATTGCATCTGCGCATCTGCGGCGGCGCAGAGCGCGGCGGTTCGGCCGAGGGTCTGCCGGTAGGCGGGTTCGAGTTGCGCGATCACCGGCAACAGCTCGGCGCGAATGCGACTGCGGCGAAAGGCCGGGTCGACATTCATTGGATCGCGCAGAAACGCCACGCCCTGCGCAGTCAGCCAGGCGCGCAGTTCCGCGCTGCCGCAGTCGAGCAAGGGCCGTGCAAACAGAACCCCGTGGCGCAGCATGCGAGCGGGCATCGCCGCCAGGCCGCGTGGCCCCGCGCCGCGCAGCAGCGCGAGCAACACCGACTCTGCCTGATCATCGCCATGCTGCGCCAGCAACACCACCGTGCAGCCCTGCTGCCGCGCCAGTTCTGCAAGCGCCAGGTAACGTGCATCTCGCGCCTGCTCCTCCACACTCTGCCCACGGCCCACATCGACCGACACCTGGGCCTCGGCGCAGGGCAACTGCTGCGCTGCACAAAACCGTGCGCAATGGGCCGCAAACGCCGGGGCGCTGGGCTGCAGGCCGTGATTCACATGGAGGGCAATCAGCCGCTGACGATCCCAGAAGGATCGGGCTGCCAGCAGCAAGGCGGTGGAATCCGCGCCGCCGCTGAAGGCCAGACCGATGCGCCCAGCGGACGCGATGTCCGGGTGTTGCGCCGCGAAACGCTGCAGCGCCGCAAGCGCAGGATTGCTCAGCACGGCGCGTGACGACGCTGCGCGCCGGACAGTCAGCGGCCCGCGGCCTTGGTGTCTTCGAATTTGCCGAAGCTCTGCAGACGCTCAAGCCGTTGCTGCACCAGATCGGCAGGCTTGGTGTGCAGAAAATGCCGCAGCGACTCGCCCAGCGCCCGCTTGAGCGACGCGGCCATGGCGGCGGGGTCGCGGTGCGCACCGCCAACAGGCTCGTTGACGATCTTGTCCACCAGACCCAGGGCCTTGAGCCGATGCGCGGTGAGGCCCAGCGCCTCGGCGGCTTCGGGAGCGCGCTCGGCGCTTTTCCACAGAATGGAGGCGCAGCCTTCCGGAGAGATCACCGAATAAATGGAGTACTGCAACATCAGCAACTGGTCACACACGGCAATGGCCAGCGCCCCGCCCGATCCCCCTTCGCCAATGATGGTGGAGATGATGGGCACCTGCAGTTGCGCCATTTCGTAGATGTTGCGGCCGATGGCCTCACTCTGGCTGCGTTCCTCGGCATCAATGCCGGGATAGGCGCCAGGGGTGTCGACAAAGGTGAAGATGGGCAGGTGGAATTTTTCCGCCAGTTTCATCAGCCGCAGTGCCTTGCGGTAGCCCTCGGGCTTGGGCATGCCGAAATTGCGCAGGGCGCGCTCCTTGGTGTCGCGCCCTTTCTGGTGGCCGATCACCATGCAGGCCTGCCCACCCAGCCGCGCCAGACCGCCGACGATGGAGAGGTCATCGGCAAAAGCGCGGTCACCGTGCAGCTCATGAAAGTCGGTGAAGATCAGGCTGGCGTAATCGAGGGTGTAGGGCCGCTGGGCGTGACGTGCGATCTGTGTGGTCTGCCAGGGCGTGAGCTTGGCGTAGAGATCTTTGGTGAGTTGCTGGCTCTTCTTTTGCAGGCGCCCGATTTCCTCGGAGATGTCGACGGCGGATTCATCCTGCACATAGCGCAGCTCGTCGATCTTGTTCTCCAGTTCGGCAACAGGCTGCTCGAAATCGAGAAAGACTTTTTTGCTCATATTCACCTCGAAATTGGGTCTGGCCGGGGTCGCTCTCAAGGAAACGCAGGGCAGCCCCGAGTTTCCTTGACCTCCACGGGGGGCGGTTCGGCGAGTCGACCCTGGGGGCGCTCAGTACTCGACGGGCACCGGGTCCAGACTGCGCCAAATATACCAAGTCCCCACCGATCGCCAAGGCGCCCAGGCCGCCGCCACTTCGCGTACCTCGCTTTGGGTGACTGGCTCTCCGGCGAAGTAGGTCTGGCTCACGCCCTTGATCAGACCCAGGTCGCCCAGCGGCAGCACATCCGGGCGCATGAGGTGAAAGATCAGGAACATGTCCGCGGTCCAGCGGCCAATGCCGCGGATGGTCAGCAGTTCGGCGGTGATGGCCTCGTCGGGCATGTCCTGCCAGTTGTCTGGATGCACCTCTCCGGCGTGGAATTTCGCGGCCAGATCGCGCACATAGCCCACCTTGCGAGCCGACAGCCCGCAGGCGCGCAGGGCATCGTCGCTGACGTCCAGCAAGTGACGCGGCGCGACCTGCGGAACGGCGGCGCACAGCCGGTCCCACACGGTTTGTGCCGCCTTGACGGAAATCTGCTGGCCGATGATGGAGCGCGCCAGGGTTTGAAACGGATCGCCCCGGCTTTGCAGCCGCGTTCCTGCGTGGGTCTTGATGAGCTTGCGCATCACGCGATCGGTGCGCTGCAGATGGCTGCACGCCTTGTCCCAGTCGAGAGCCAGGACAGCGGCGGAAGCCGTTGCCCCCTCTCTGGAACGCACGGTCGCCTTCACGCCGCTCTCCACACCGTCACCCCGCCCGGCTTGTCTTCGAGCACGATGCCCTTGGCGGCGAGCTCGGCGCGGATGCGGTCGG
>JAGDVQ010000183.1:0-5929 GCA_023255715.1 Thiomonas sp. | reverse complement strand
TGTGTATAAGAGACAGATCGACAAGCGCAGGATGCGGTCGGCTTCGGCGAAGTTGCGCGCCTGCTTGGCGGCGGCGCGGGCCTGGACTTGCTGCTCGACCCAGGCGGCATCCACAGCAGCCGCCTTGCTTTGCAGGAACTCGCGCGGGCGTTGCTGCAGCAAGCCGAGCAAGCCCCCCAGATTCTTGAGCAAGGCGGCGAGCGTGGCGTCACCGGTCTTGTTGATGTCGGTGGTCAGCTCGAACAGCACGGCCATGGCTTCCGGGGTGTTGAGGTCGTCGTTCATCGCCGCGGCGAAGGCCTGCGCACGCGGATGGTTCCAGTCGATGCCCGGGGGCAGATCGGAAAACGGATCGAGCGCGGTGTACAGCCGGGTCAGCGCGGCATGCGCGTCCTGCAGATGCTCATCGCTGTAGTTCAGCGGGCTGCGGTAGTGCGCCCGCACGATGAACAGCCGCACGGTCTCGGCGTCCACATGCTGGAGGATGTCTCGGATGGTGAAAAAGTTGCCCAGCGACTTGGACATCTTCTCGCCGTCCACCCGCACGAAGCCGTTGTGCAGCCAGACATTGGCCATGGGCTTGCCGTGTGCGCCCTCGCTCTGCGCAATTTCGTTTTCGTGATGCGGGAATTGCAGGTCGGCGCCGCCGCCGTGGATGTCGAAGGTTTCGCCCAGCAGCGCGCAGCTCATGGCCGAGCATTCGATATGCCAGCCCGGGCGGCCCGGGCCATCGGCCGAGGGCCACTTCACCTCGTCCGGCTCGGTCGGCTTGGCGGCCTTCCACAGCACGAAGTCCAGCGGGTCTTGCTTGGCGGCATCCACCTCGACCCGTTCGCCCGCGCGCAACTCATCGAGCGACTTGCCGGAGAGCTTGCCGTAGCCCGAAAAGGCGCGCACGTGAAAGTTCACATCGCCCGCGCTGTCGCGATAGGCCAGTCCACGCGCCTTGAGCTTGCCGATGAGGTCGAGCATCTGCGGCACGTAGTCGGTGGCGCGCGGCTCATGCGTGGGACGCTCGACCCCCAGCGCGTCGGCATCCTCGTGCATCGCGGCGATGAAGCGGTCGGTCAGTGCACGGATGGTCTCGCCGTTGTCCTGCGCGCGGCGAATGATCTTGTCGTCGATATCGGTGATGTTGCGCACATAGGTGACCCGCAGGCCCTGCGCCCGCAGCCAGCGCTGCAGCAGGTCGAACACCACCATCACCCGCGCATGCCCGATGTGACAATAGTCGTACACGGTCATGCCGCAGACATACATGCGGACATGACCGGGTTCGATGGGCACAAAGCGGTCTTTCCCGCGCGTCAGGGTATTGTGAAGGTGCAACGCAGTCATGGGATTGTGTTTGGGAACATCAGCTTGTGCGCAGGCGCGCGGTGTCCCCGGATAAAATCAAAAACTTAGCACAAGCAGCCACTTTCCGGCTTGATCCGCCGCGAATTGAGTCCGCCCTGCGCAACGCCACTTAGCACGGCGCCTGTCCAGTCTCCTGACCACCATCCCAGCACCTATGCGCAACCGTCTTCTCGCCTCCCTGATCGCCCTCGCCATGAGTGCCCCGTCTGTCTGGGCGGCAGACGCGGCCAGTGTCACCCAGAGCCTGCAGAAGGGCGACCTGCAGGGCGCGCTGCAACAGGTGGACACGTTGCTGGCGCAAAAGCCCAAAGACCCGCAATACCAGTTCCTCAAGGGCGTCATCCTCACCGAGCAGAAGAAAGATGCCCAGGCCATCCAGATCTTCCAGTCGCTCACCGAGCAATATCCGGAACTGCCCGAGCCGTACAACAATCTCGCCGTGCTCTACGCCCAGCAAGGCCAGTACGACAAGGCCAGAGCGGCGCTGGACATGGCCATCCGCACCAATCCGAGCTATGCCACAGCGCAGGCCAATCTGGGCGACATTTACGCCAAGCTCGCCAGCCAGGCTTACCAGAAAGCGCTGCAGCTCGCGCCCGATGAAAACGCCAGCGCCAAGGTCAAGCTCAATCTGATCCGCGAGCTGTTCGAGCAGGGCAAGAGCCCGGCCACAGCGGCGCTGAAAGTCAGTGCAGCGCAGCCGGGCAAGGAAGCAAAACCCGTCACTCCGCCCCCCGCTCCGAAGCCGACCCCGGTTGCCGCGGAAAAGCCCGCTGCCAAGCCTGAGCCCACCCACGTTGCGCAACCGACCCCTGCTGCACCTGCGGCTGCTGCGCCGGTGGTTGAAAAGCCCAAGCCCACGCCCACGGCAGAGAAGCCCGCCGACAAGGCCGCAGCAGAACAGACTGCCGTGGCCGATGCGGTGCAGCGTTGGGCCGCTGCATGGCAGAGCAAGAATCTGGCGGGCTACTTTGCTGCCTACGCGCCCAATTTCAAACCGGAAAAGGGCATGAGTCTGGCAAGCTGGAAAGACCAGCGCCGTGCCCGCATTTCCGACAAGGCGAAGATCACCGTCAAGGTGCACGACATGAAGGTGCAGGTCGACGGCGACAAGGCCACTGCCCGCTTCCGACAGCACTACACCGCGGGTACGCTCGATTTCGACGGCCCGAAAACCCTGCAGATGCAGCGCGAGAACGGCAAGTGGCTGATCGTGCGTGAAATCGTCGGCTGAGCCGGATTGCCCTCCTGATCCACACATCCTTGCAAGCTGTGCTGCCGATGAATCGCGCAACTCGCCGCCCAATGCGCCGCCCTCCCCTGCGCAAACTCTTGCCCTGGATGTTGCTGTGCGTGCCGCTGGTGTTCGCTGCCCGGGCCGCAACCGATTACAACGCGGTGCCCAACAGGTTCGGCGTCCTGCAGCAGGATCGCGCAGCCCACGCCCTGAATCTCGCCACCGATGGCAACCCGGCCTCCGCGCCGTCTGCCGCAGTCTCCGCCCGCACACTGCTCAAGCTCACCACGACCCTGGGCAGCCACCCCAGTCAGGATGGCGCGGAGCGTCGTCTGCTGCACGCCTACGCCGAAGTCGCCGCCGGCCACCTGGACGCTGCCCGCGCCCAGGCCGAACAACTGGTGCGCGACCATCCTCATTTCGCTCTGGCGCAACTGCTGCTGGGTGATGTGCTGCAGGCCAGTCGGGGCGGTACCGCCGGGTTTGCCGCTGCGCCTGCGCCCCCGCTTGCGCAGGAACTCGCGCTGCAAAACGCCCGCATCCTGGAACTGCGCGCCGAGGCGCTGGCACGGCTTGGCGCGTATACCGCGCCACCGCCAGCCGGGGCCATTCCGGCCAATCTGGTGGCGCTCGCCCCCGATGTGCAACGCGCCATCGTGGTGGACACCGCGCGCTCGCGGCTCTACCTGTTTCACCAGCGCAACGGCATTCCCCAACTCGAAGCCAGCTACTACTTCAGTCAGGGCAAGCTCGGCGCCGGCAAAACCCAATTGGGCGACATGAAAACGCCGCTGGGCATCTATTTCATCACCCGGAAAATCGGCGCCAGGAACCTCAAGCCGCTGTATGGCGCCGGAGCGCTGACGCTGAACTACCCCAACGAGTGGGACAAGCAGCAGGGCCATACCGGCTTTGGCGTCTGGCTCCACGGCACCCCGCCCGACAGTTACGCCCGCGTGCCACTGGCATCGGACGGCTGCGTGGTGCTGTCCAACCCGGACGTGCGCAGCCTGATGGCCGACACCCCGGCGGGCAGCACGCCCGTGGTGATCACCCGCCAGGTGCAATGGCTGGATGCGACGCAATGGACCGCGCAGCGCCAGCGCGTCACCGCACAGTTGCAGGCCGACATCACCCGCTCCGCCACTATGGGTCTGCGCCCACAGGACGCATTGACCACCGCCGCCGCCTCGCCCTCACCCGCTAAGACAACCCCCGTCAACCCCGGCGCCCTGACCATCCTGCAATACCCGGGGCAAATCGTGGTGCAGTACAGTGCAGCCGATTTGCCGGACAACACCCTTTACCGCCAATACTGGGCGCAACGCAGCGCGCAGTGGCAACTCATTTTCCAAGGAAGCGTTTCATGATGGACCACAGCCCCACCTCCCCTTCCCGCCCGCCGTTCGCAAGCCTGTGGCTGCGGGTGCGACAACGCATCGCCCCCGTCGTCGCCGCGCTGAGCCTGGTGTCTGCAACCGCCCTCCCCGCCGCGCAGGCTGCTGACGCACCCGCCGCACAACCCAAGGTCGAGTTCACCACCACCCTGGGCACATTCGTCGTGCAGCTCGACCCCGCTCGCGCCCCCAAGACCGTGACCAACTTTCTCGACTATGTGAAAAGCGGGTTCTACAAGGGCACCATCTTCCACCGCGTGATTCCCGGCTTCATGGTGCAAGGCGGCGGCTTCACGGCCGACATGCAGAAAAAGCCCACCCGCGCGCCCATCCCCCTGGAAAGCCAGAACGGTCTGCGCAACCTGCGCGGCACCATCGCCATGGCCCGCACCGCCGACCCGAACTCGGCCACCTCGCAGTTCTTCATCAACGTGGTCGACAACGCCAGTCTCGACTACCCCAAGCCGGACGGCTACGGCTACGCCGTGTTCGGCAAGGTGATCTCGGGCATGGACGTGATCGACAAGATCGTCGCCGTACCGACCAAGAGCGAAGGCCCGTTCCAGAACGTGCCGGTCAAGCCCATCGTCATCGAAGACGCCAAACTCCTCAACTGACCCCGACTACCCCTACCGAAAGTCCATCATGGTCGAACTCCAAACCAACCACGGCAACATCCGCATCGAACTCGATACCGCGCACGCCCCCAAGTCCTGCGAAAACTTCCTGGCCTATGTGCGCTCGGGCCATTTCGACGGCACCATCTTCCACCGCGTGATCGACGGCTTCATGATCCAGGGCGGCGGCTTCGAGCCCGGCATGAAGCAAAAGCCCACCCTCGCTCCCATTCAAAACGAAGCCAACAACGGCCTGAAAAACGAGCGCTACACCCTCGCCATGGCGCGCACCTCCGACCCCCACTCGGCCACCGCGCAGTTCTTCATCAACGTGGCCGACAACGCCTTCCTCAACCACACCGCGCCCACCGCGCAAGGCTGGGGCTACGCCGTGTTCGGCAAAGTGGTCGAGGGGCAGGATGTGGTCGACAAGATCAAGGGCGTCAAGACCGGCCGCAAGGGCTTCCACGATGACGTGCCGCAGGACGACGTGGTCATCCTCAAGGCGGTCGAGGTCTGAGCCTGCAGCACAACGACCCAGCGCGAGCCGCCAGCTTCCACCGTGGCTGCCCACACGTCGCGCGCCCCATCCTCTCCCCCCATTGCGGTGCCATTGATCGCAGCTGAAAACTGGCGCCGCATCGCCTTCATTTCCGACCTGCACCTGGGCGCGCAAAGCCCACGCACCGTGCAGGTTTTCCTGGACTGGCTGAACGGCCCCGCCCGCAAGGCGCAGGCCCTGTTCATCCTCGGCGACCTGTTCGAGGCGTGGATCGGCGACGATCTGCTCGCGCCTTCCGCACTGACCATCGCCCAAAACGACGCACGCTGCGCGCAACAGATTGCCGCCGCGCTGCGCGATTACACCCAGTGCGGCCATGCCCTGTTCGTGCAGCACGGCAACCGCGACTTCCTGCTCGGCACCGACTTTGCGCAAGCCACTGGTGCTCAGCTTCTGTCCGACCCCGCGCTGCTGGAGTTCCACGGCGTGCGCATCCTGCTCACCCACGGCGACCAGCTCTGCCTTGCCGATACGGCCTATCTGCAGTTCCGCGAACAGGTGCGCCAACCGGACTGGCAACGCCGCACTCTTGCGCAACCACTTGGCGCCCGCATGCAGCAGGCCCTCGCCCTGCGCGCCGCCAGCAACGCAGCGCAATCCCGCCCGGAAAACTGGGCCGATGCCGACCCGCAAGAGGCTCACCGCTGGCTGGCCCACGCAGGCGCCCGCTGGATGATCCACGGCCACACCCACCGCCCCCGCGACCACTGGAGCAACGGCCTGCTGCGCCAGGTGCTGTCCGATTGGGACTGCGACG
>JAGDVQ010000130.1 GCA_023255715.1 Thiomonas sp. | reverse complement strand
CAGCATCGAACTGATCAAGGGCGAGTACACCGCGTACGGCCAGCAGCTGCAGGTCACGCAGGGGCGAATCAACTTCGCCGGGCCGCTGGACAACCCCGGCATCAACATCACCGCAACCCGGCCCAATCTGCCCACCGGCATCAGCGTGGGGGTGACGGTCACCGGCAGCGCGCGCCAGCCCGTGGTCAAGCTCAGCGCGACCCCGGCGATGCCCGACACCGAAATCCTGTCGTGGCTGGTGCTGGGCCAGCCGCTCGACCAGGTCGGCGCGGCAGACATCGGCCTGCTGCAGACCGCCGCTGCCGCGCTGATGGGCCCGAGCGACGGCCTGCCGCTGCAGACCCGGCTGGCGCGCGCAGTCGGGCTGGACAGCATCAGCGTGCAAAGCGCGGCCAGCAGCACCAACGGCGGCACCAACGGCAGCACCAGCGGCAACGGGCTGCAGGGCACGATCGTCACGCTCAGCAAGCGCCTGTCGTCCAACACCCTGGTGAGTTTTTCGCGCGGGCTGGATGGGGTGTCGAGCATTTTCACCATCCAGTACCAGCTCACCAGGCGGCTTTCGGTGCAGACCCAGACCGGCACCGAAAACGCGGTGGACCTGTTCTACACCTTCACGTTTCGTTGAACCTCAGGCCGAAAACACCGCCGCCTCAGCGGGTTGCGATGCACCCTATCATGGGCCAACCGCCTTCCATCTGAGCCCCCATCATGGCGACCAAACCCCTGAAAATCGGCATTTCCGCGCGCATCGACCACCCCCAGCCGGGGCAGGCCGGACTGCGCAGCAAAACGTTGCAATACCTGGAACAGTCGGTGGCGCACTGGGCGATGTCGCGCGATGTGCTGGTGTTCATGGTGCCCACCGTGGCCACCGGCAGCGGGCTGGTGCGCAGCAACATCCGCCTGTCCGACTATGCCGATGCGCTCGACGGCCTGATCCTGCAGGGCGGCGCCGACATGAGCCCGCACAGCTACGGCGAGGAGCCGCTCAAGCCCGAATGGGCCGGCGACCCGATGCGTGACGGCTATGAAATGGAGCTGCTGCACGAATTCATCGAGGTGCGCAAGCCGGTGCTCGGCATCTGCCGCGGCGCGCAGCTGATCAATGTCGCGATGGGCGGCACGCTCTACCAGGATCTGCCGACGCAAAAACCCAGCCCGGTGCAGCACCTGAGCGAGAGCTACGACCGTCACTTCCACCCGGTGCGCTTCATCGAGGACGGGCTGCTGGCGCGGCTCTACCCCGAGGTGGACCCCGCCACGCTCAACATCGTCTCGGTGCACCATCAGGCGGTGCGCACCCTGGGCCGCGATCTGGTGGTCGATGCGATCAGCCCCGAAGACGGCCTGCCCGAAGCCATCCGCGGCACCGGCCGCAACTTTCTGCTCGGCGTGCAGTGGCACCCCGAGTTCCACCACCCGTCCAACCCCGAGCTGCTCGACTGCACGCCCATCCTCGACGAATTCCTGCGCCATGTGCGCAAGCGGCGGTGGTGATGCGGGCCATGCAGACCCATACCCTCTCCCGCCTGTGGGTGGCCGCGCAGTTCGGGCTGATCGGGCTGATGATTGTCTGGCCGGCGCCACATTGGGCGCGCAACGGGCCGTCGTATGCGCTTCTGCTGGCCGGATCGGCGCTGGTGCTGTGGGTGTTCTGGCACAACCGGCCGGGCAACTTCAACATCGTTCCAGAACCGCGCAAGGGGGCGCATCTGGTGACCACCGGGCCCTACCGCTGGGTGCGGCACCCGATGTATGTCGCGCTGATGCTGTTCATGGCCGGTGTGGCGGCAGCGGCGCACAGCCCGGTGCACTGGGGCTTGTGGGTTGCGCTGTGCGTGGTGCTGAACTTCAAGGCGGCGATGGAGGAGCGCCTGTTACGCGGCGTCTGGCCGGATTACGCGGACTACATGCGGGTCACGCGGCGCTTCATCCCCGGGTTGTGGTAGCGCGCGGGCCAGCAGGAAGGCAAACCCCAGCCCGCCGCACACCGCCTGCAGCAGCATGGCCAGCAGCGCGCGATTGCCGGGCAGAAAATTCCAGCTCGGGCTGAACGCCACGGCCACCAGCGGCAGCAATAGCGCGGCGACGCAGAGCTGATAGAAGCGCCAGCGCATCAAGTCCTGCGGCGCCATGTGCGCGCAGCCGGTCTGGCGCAATCCGAGCGCGAAGCTGCCTGCGGCCACCAGGGTCAGCAGCCACGCGCCGCCCTGCCCTGCCCTCCACGCCCACGCGCCCAGCAGCAGCGCACAGATGGCCCCGAGCAGCCAGAGCCTTGACGCGCGCGCCTGCTTTCGGCGCCCCACCTGCAGCGCGAGCAGCGCCAGCAGCGCAAAATCGATCGCGACCCGCCACAGCGCCTGACGATCCACCGCGAGATACAGGCAACCCCACTGCAAGGTGAACAGCACTCCGCCCCACAGCGCGGGCAGCAGCGACGCCCCTTGTGCAAACAGCGCCGTGCCGCGCCAGCGCGACCACAGCCACAGCAGCAACATGGCCCAGGCCGCCGCGATCGCCGCCTGAAACAAGGGCGCCACTTGCGCAGCGACCATCTGGCTGCTGCCGTATTGCGCCAGCCAGCACAGCATGGCGCCGAGCAGCGCGGCGGCAGACCGCAGACGTGGCGAAATGGAAAGAAACGGGCGCGACATGCGCGCATTGTGGCCGAATGCGTCGCGCGAGCAGGCCAAGCCGTGCGCACTGAGACAGGTCAAGCCACACATCACGCATTTCTGCTGCAATCAGGTCATCCGCCACACGCCGCCGCACATCATGAACTGGAACTCCCTTGCGCAATTCATCCACATCCTCGCCGTGGTGCTGTGGATCGGCGGCATCGTGTTCATGGACGGGTTTCTGGCCCCGGCGCTGCGGCGGGCGGTTGCGCAGGCGCAGCCGCGGGCACAGCTGCTCTACGTGCTGTTTCGCAACTTTTTCGCCGCGATCTGGGGCGCGGGCGCGGCGCTGGTGATCACCGGCTACGGCATGGTGTTCCTGCGCGGCGGCTTCGGCGCGCTGAGTGCGGCGCAATGGGTGATGGTGGTGCTGGGCAGCGCCATGGTGCTGCTGGCGCTGTACATCTTTTTCGTGCCCTTCCTGCGCATGCGATCTGCGGTGCTGCACGGCGACTGGGATGCTGCCTGCGCCCAGGCCGGCCGGATTCGGCTGCTGTCCACGGTGAACATCGTGCTCGCCGTGCCGACCATCCTGTCCGGAGTCTGGGCGGTTTTCGGGCCGCTGTTCTGACGCGGCCGCTCAGCCCTTTTTCGCCTCGCGCTCGGCGGCCAGCGTGGCGGCCACGCCGGGGCGGGCTTCCATGCGGGCCTTGTAGCGCGCCAGCGCAGGCCAGGGCGACAGATCCACGCCGACATACGCCGCCCAGGTCATCACGGTGTAGAGGTAGGCATCGGCCACGCTGAAGCCGCTGGGCAGCAGATAGTCCTGCTTGTCCAGGGTCTGCGCGATCAGCGCAAAGCGCTCGGCCAGACGGGCCTTCTGCGCGGCAATCAGGTCGGCGCTGCTGGCCGGGTTGAACAGCGGGCTGAACTGCTTGTGCAGCTCGGTGGAAATGAAGTTCAGCCACTCCTGCAACTGGTAGCGCGGCACGGTGCCATTGGCCGGAGCGAGGTGCAGCTCGGGCTTGCGGTCGGCAAGATATTGCACGATGGCCGGGCCTTCGGTGAGGATGGTGCCGTCGTCGAGTTCCAGCGTGGGCACATAGCCCTTGGGGTTGATGGTGCGGAAGTCGCGCCCGTCGCTGGTCTGCTTGGTCTTGAGATCGACCAGAACCACATCGTGCGGCATGCCGAGTTCGTGCAGCACGATATGCGGGGACAGCGAGCAGGCGCCGGGGCTGAAGTAAAGCTTCATTTCAGGGTCTCCAGGGAGTGTGCCGCAGTCATGACCGCAGCGTTGTGTGAGACGCCATCGTAGGCCGCGGCGTGTTTTTCTGCAGGCGTGCTTCCGTTCAGACCGGCGCGGCGGCGCGCGCCTGGCGCGCGAGCTCAACCAGCGCGGCGCGGGCGGACTCGGGGTCGTGCACCTCGGCGGGGAAGTCGACGCGCAGCACATGGCCGTCGGCGCGCACATCGAAGCCGTCGCAGTCGATGCCGATCATCGCCGCGTCCAGCACGTCCACGCCATGCACATGGCGGCAGTAGGCGCGCAGGTTGTGCGCATGGTCGGCGTTCATGTGCGCGAGGATGTCGTCCTCGGCTGCGGCAAGCGCGGGCGCGGGCGGCGGGGCGTAGCGCTCGGGGCGGATCCAGTGAATCTTGCCAAAGCCGCCGATGTAGCGCACGTCTTCGACCACGATGCGGTAGAAGTGAAAGTCGTGCATCGCGAAATAGCCCTCGGCCTGCGGCAGATAGCGCAGGTAGCGCGCGCCGAATGCGGTTTTGTCGGGCAGGCGCTCGGCGCGGCCGACCAGGGTCACGCGGCCTGCAGCCTGCATGTCCTCGGCGCAGGGATGGACGATCAGGCTGACCCGCGGGTCGGCGTCGATGTTCTTGGTGTGCTCGGCGAGCGTCGAGATCAGGATGACCGGGTTGCCGCTGTGATCGAGCACATACGGCGACACCGAGCCGAAGGGAAAGCCATCCAGCCGTTTGGACAGGGTGGACAGCACGCCGTTTCGATGGGCGCGCACGAATTGCCGGGCTTCCTTGCCCAGCGCCAGAGCATGTTCGGTATCAGCCATGTGGGATTCCTTCCGTTAAGGCAACACTGAAAAAGTCCTTGTGATGATGCGCGCCGGTGTGCGGGATGGGATGCAAGGCGCACACCGCAGCCATAGCCGAAGCTATGGCGAGGATGTGCAACGCCGCAGACCGCCCGCAGACCGGATGCGCAGCGCGCAAGGGACTTGTTCAGTGTTGCCTTGAACATTCGAGCAGGCGCGGCTTAACAGGTTCTGAAGGATGCTCAGCCCTGCGGGTCGGTGACGTCGCGCGCCATGATGGTGTCGCGCAGCCAGTAGATCAGCACCACGCCGGGCACGGCAGCAGCCACGGTGAACAGGTAGAACGCAGGCCAACCCATCGCGTCCACCAGATAACCTGTCGCCGGGCCGACATACACCCGCCCCACCGCCGACAGCGCCGACAGCAGCGCAAACTGCGTAGCCGAGAATCGCACGTCGCACAGCGCCGAGAGCAGCGCGACGAAGGCCGCCGTGCCCATGCCGCCGGTGAGGTTCTCGATGCCCACGGCCCCGCCCATCAGCACCAGGCTCTTGGGCGAGACCGCCAGCAGCCAGTACGCCAGGTTGGACGCGCCCTGCAGCACGCCGAACAGCAGCAGCGCGCGCCACAGCCCCAGACGCGCCTGCAGCGCCCCGCCCAGCAGCGCGCCGACGAGGGTTGCCGCCAGACCCATGCTCTTGTTCATCAGCCCGACCTCGGCGGGGCTGAAGCCCACGCCACGGATCAGGAAAGTGGTGGACAGCGCGCCGGCAAACGCATCGCCGAGCTTGTAGAACACGATGGCGAGCAGCAGCATCCACGCGCCCTTGCGGCTGAAAAACTCCTGCAGCGGCAGGGCCACCGCGTCGCGCAGGGTGCGCGGCGGCATGGCATGCACTGGCGGGCGCGGCGCCCACAGCGTGGCCGCGGTCAGCAGCAGCATCAGCGCGGCCATCAGCGCGTACACCCCGCGCCAGCCGGTGACATCGGTGGCCAGCCACAGTGCCAGACCGCCCGAGACGATCATCGCCAGACGGTAGCCCAGCACCAGCACCGCAGCGCCCGCGCTGCGCTCCTCGGCCGGCAGCACATCGGTGCGGTAAGCGTCGATCACGATGTCCTGCGACGCCGAAAAGAACGCCACCCCCACCGCCAGCAGCAGCAGCGGCACCGCGCGGGCGCTGGCGGCATCTACCCCCAGACGCTCGGCGGCATGCACCAGACCCGGCCAGGCGGCGGCCTGATCTGGACCGGGCACGCCGACGGCGGCCATCATGCCCAGCGCGGCCGCCAGCAACAGCTGCGCCAGCAGCAGCCAGCCGCGCCGCCGCCCCAGCCAGCGGCCCCACAGCGGCACGGTGAACCGGTCCATCGCCGGCGACCACAGGAACTTGAACACATACGCCTGGCCGACCAGGGTGGCGAAGCCGATGGCCTTCAGGCTCAGCCCCTCCACCGTCAGCCAGGCCTGCAGCGTGCCCGCGGTGAGCGCCAGCGGCAGGCCGGACGAAAACCCGAGCAGCAAGACTGCCGCGATGCGGCGGTTGCCGAACACCGCCCAGGCCGAGACGGCGGGCGGCTTGACGTTGATGGAATCTGCGGGAGCGGACATCGGGCGAGGAGGGCGATCAGCAAGGGCGCAGGATACCCAAGCCCGGACTGTTTCAGTCCGGTGGCATGTCTCCGGGCAGCGGCCAGCCGAGCAACTCGGCCAGGCGGTTGACCACCCACTGTGCCTCCTTCGCGTCCACGCCGGAGTCCGGTACGCGCAGGCCGCGATACACCCGCTGCAGCACATCGTCCTCGGTGACGTGCAGGCTGGACTGGATGTCTGCGGCGTGCTCGGTCAGCAGGGTGGCGAGGTCTTCGCAGAATTCATACCGCGCGGTGATGACCTCGCGCGACTGCGTGGGGCGGGTGCGGTGCGGCTCCAGAAACAGTGCGATGAACGACGGCGGCACGACGAGCTGCGAGTCGCCCGCCATCATTCGAACCCGACCACGGGATGCGGCTGATACGGCGCCTCCAGCGCCGCGCGCTCGTCGGCGCCGAGCTTGACCGACAGCGCGGCGACGGCGTCGGTGAGATGCTGCGGCCGGGACGCGCCGATGATCGGCGCGGCCACGCCCGGGGTGCCCAGCACGCAGGCCAGCGCCAGTTGCGCCAGCGGCAGGCCGCGCTGCTGCGCCAGCGTGCCCAGCGCCTGTGCCACTTCGCGGTCGTTCTGCTCGGTGCGCGCAAACAGCTTTGCGCCGAACGCATCGGTGGCAATGCGCGGGGTGTGCTCACCCCAGGGCCGCGCCAGCCGTCCGCGTGCCAGCGGGCTCCACGGCAGCACGGCGACGCCCTGGTCGCGGCACAGCGGCAGCATCTCGCGCTCCTCCTCGCGGTAGAGCAGGCTCAGCTCGGGCTGCATGCTGACAAAGCGCGTCCAGCCATGCTGCTGCGCGACCTGCTGCGCCTTGGCGAACTGCCAGGCGAACATGCTGGACGCGCCGATGTAGCGTGCCTTGCCCGCCTTGACCACGTCATGCAGCGCCTCCATGGTTTCCTCGATCGGGGTGTGCGGATCCCAGCGGTGGATCTGGTAGAGATCGACATAGTCCATGTTCAGCCGCTTCAGGCTGGCGTCGATCTCGAACAGGATGGCCTTGCGCGACAGACCGCCGATGTTCGGCGCCTGCCGCGACGGAAACCGCACCTTGGTCGCCACGACGATTTCCTCGCGGCGGGTGCACTCGCGCAGCACGCGGCCGAGGATTTCTTCCGAGGTGCCGTCGGAATAGGAATTGGCGGTATCGAAAAAATTGATCCCCAGCTCGATGGCTTGACGGATCAGTGGGCGGCTGGCGGCCTCGTCCAGTGTCCAGGGATGGTTGCCGCGCTCGGGTGCGCCGTAGGTCATGCAACCCAGGCAGATGCGCGAGACCTCCAGGCCGGTGTGGCCGAGTCGGGTGAATTCCATGCGAGTCTCCTTTGGCGCGCGCCCTGTGGCGCGTGGCGCCATTGCAGCACGGCTGACGCCCACCTGCACCTCAGCGCAGCAGAATGGGTTCGCCCGCGCCCGGAATCTGCCAGGGGATGCGCCGCTGCTGCAGCTGTTCGCTGAAGGCCTTCATGCCGCGGTCGTTGTCGCCGTGGACCAGAAACACCTTGCGCGGCGACCCGCACCGGGCCAGCCAGGCCAGCAGTTCGCTTTGCCCGGCATGGGCGGAAAAGCCGTTGATGGTGTGGATCTGCGCACGCACCTGGATGTCCTCGTCGAACAGCCGCACATGCTTGGCGCCGTCGATGATCAGGCGGGCGAGCGTGCCCCCGGCGGCGTAACCAACGAAGATGATGCTGGCCGCGGCGTTCCACAGGTTGTGGCGCAGATGATGGCGCACCCGTCCGCCGGTGGCCATGCCGGAACCGGCCATGATGACCGCCCCGCCGCGGATGGTGTTGATCGCCATCGACTCGGAGGCATCGCGGGTCATGCGCAGCCCCGGCAGCGCAAACGGATCGTTGGTCTGCAGCCGGGCATGAAATTCGGCGCGCAGCGCCTCGGGGTAGCGGGTGAAAATCTCGGTGGCCGAAATTGCCATCGGCGAGTCGAGAAACGCGGTGAGATGGCGCGGCAGGCTGCCCTGCTCCATGCCCACCGACAGGGCGTAGAGCACCTCCTGGGCGCGCTCCAGCGCGAAGGTCGGAATGACCACATTGCCGCCGCGTGCGTGGGTGGCAGAGATGGCGTCGATCAATTCGTCGACTGAGGCGGCCCAGGGACGGTGGTCGCGGTCGCCATAGGGGGTTTCCATCACCACATAGTCGGGCGGAGCGGGCGGGGGTTGCGGGTCGTCGAGCAGCGGTCGGCCCGGGTTGCCGATGTCGCCGGAGAAATAGACGGTGTGCGTCCTGCCGCCGTCGTGCAGTTCGAGAAAGATCGAGGCCGAGCCGAGGATGTGCCCGGCGTTCAGGAAGGTGGCGCGCACGCCGTCGGCCACCTGCATCGGCTGCCCATAGCTGGCCGTGCCGTCGAAAAAATCCATGCTGTGAAACGCGTCGGCCAGGGTGTAGAGCGGCTGCGGCGGCTCGGCATCGCCACGGTGGTGGGCATGGCGTTCGGCACGGCGGGCTTCTTCTTCCTGCAGCCCGGCGGCGTCGGTGAGCACCAGCCGGGCAAGCTCGCGCGTCGGCGCGGTGCTGATGATGCGGCCACGAAACCCCCGCTTGACCAGCAGGGGAATGCGGCCGCAGTGGTCGAGGTGGGCATGGGTGAGCAGCAGCACGTCGATCTTGCTGGCGTCGAAGCCGAAGTCCTGCGCGTTTTCCTCGGCCAGTTCGCGCCCGCCCTGGAACAACCCGCAGTCGATGAGCACGCGGGCCGAGTCGGTTTCGATCAGATGACAGGAGCCGGTGACCTGCTTGGCGGCACCGTGGCAGGAGAGTCGAATCATGACGGGAGTCCTTCACTTGAGGCGGTCTGGGTGCATCCCGCGGCGCACAGGTCGAGCACGCCCTGCGCCAGATCGGCGTCGAGCGCGATGGTGTCCACACCGGGTGCGGCAACGCCATCCACCGTATTGGTCACCGCGATGCGCGCAGCGCCCGCGGCGCGGATTGCATCCAGAGCGTCTGCGGCGAACAGGCCGTGCACCGCGACGCACACCGGCGGCGGGCTGCCTGCGGCGCGCAGATGATCGAGCGCGGCGACCAGGGTGCGGCCGGTGCTGATGATGTCGTCGATCAGAACCGGCGTGCGGCCCGGGTGCAGGTGCAGGTCGGGGATGGTCGAGCGCACGTCGGTGTCGCCCAGCCGGGTTTTCTGCACCACGACCACGGGCGCCGCGGCGCGCGCAGCCACGTCGGCTGCCCATTGCGCGCTCTCGCCGTCGGGGCCGACGATCAGCGGCTTGGGCACCTGCGCCGCGATCCACTGCGCCAGGCGCGGCGCGGCATGCAGCACGCGGCTGCGCAGGTTGTAGACCTCGGACAGATCGTGGATGCGGTGCAGGTGCGGATCGACCGTGAGCAGCCAATCGACATGCGCCGACAGCAGCCGGGCGTACAACCGCGCCGACACCGCCTGCCCCGGCGCAAAACGGATGTCCTGCCGCATGTAGGCCAGATACGGCGCCACCAGCCCGACCTGCAGCGCGCCGAGCTCGCGCAGCGTGCCCGCGGCCATCAGCAGTGGCACGGTGCGGGCATCGGGCTGGTTCAGGCTGCAGACCAGCACCGCCTGGCTGCCCGGCGGGGGCGGCGCCACCTGCACCAGGCTCTCGCCGTCGGGAAACGCGTGCACCGTGCACGACATCACGCGCACCTCGGCGCGGCCCTGCAGCGCCTGCGCGATGGCCGCAGCGCGCGCGGCGTTACCAGGAAAGGGGTAGAGCAACAGCGAGCCGGTCATCGCTCCTCCAGATGCACGATGGGCGGATGGCGCGAGACGAAATCGAGCGCGTACGCCAGCTCGCCCTGCGACTCGGCGTGCAGCACGAACAGCGGCGCGCCGCGCTCGACCCGCTCGCCCACATGCACTCCCAGCCACAGCCCGGCCGTCTTGGCATGCGGCGCGCCGGCGAGCTTGGCCGCGCGCGCCAGCAGGCGGTTGTCGATGCGCGCCACGCGCCCGGACTGCGCGGCGACGACGGGAT
>JAGDVQ010000145.1:9125-10549 GCA_023255715.1 Thiomonas sp. | reverse complement strand
GGTGGTCGCGGTCGCCATAGGTGGTTTCCATGACCACATAGTCGGGCGGGGCGGGCGGCGCCTGCGGGTCGGCCAGCAGCGGAGCGAGATGGGCGAGGGTGCCGCAGTAGGGCAGGCGGTCGGCACTGGCGGCGCGGGTGCCGACGAAGTGGCGCAAGGCATCGGTGTGCGCGGCCAGCGGCGGCTGCGCAGTGAGCGCGGCGAGGCTGTCGCGGTTGTGCGCCCAGGCCTGCTCGGGGGTGAGCGGGCTGTCCTCGGTCTCGAAGGTGGCGCCGATCAGCAACCAGTCGCCGTCCTGCGGATCGGGCGCGGGCTGCAGCAGGCGGACTGCGGCCGGGGGCAGGCGCAGCACGTAGCCGCGGCCCATCCAGGGCTGCTCGAGAGCCTGCAGCGCGGGCCACAGCCGCCCGGGCAGGGCCTGCGCCTGGCCGCGCAGGGCGTGCAGGGGCAGCCAGTCGGGGTGCGGAATCAGGCCGCTTGCGGCGAGCAGGTGCGGGGTGTGCAGGGCGCTGGTCAGCACGACCTGCGGAGCACGGGCCAGCGTACGCCCGTCGGCATCGTGCACGGTCCAGACACTCCCGTCGTGCTGCAGCGTGGCGGCCTGGGCGTTGCAGCGCAGGGTGATGCGCGGCGACGCCAGCCACGCGGCGCACAGGGCCTGGTTGGCCAGCACGGCGCTGTCCACCTGCCAGCCTGTGTCGCTGCTGTGCGCCATGTGGCGCGGCAGGTGCACGCTGTGGCGCCAGTCGTCCATGCGCTGGGCTTCGGCGGCGTCGGCCGCGGTGAGCAGAGCGGGGCAGAGCTGTGCGAGATCGTGCGCTTGTGGCGGCAAGGCGCGGCGCAGCGCGGCCATGCCGGCGCGGGTCAGGCGCGACAGCAGGTTGTCGTCTGCCGAGGGCTGCAGATGGGCCAGACCTGCGGGCATGGCCGAGCCGCCGCCCGCCGGACGCGGACCGGCTTCGAGGACCTCGACCGACCAGCCGCGTTGCGCCAGGGCATGGGCGCAGGCCGCGCCGCTGATCCCGGCGCCGATGACCACGGCGTGGCGCGGCTGCGCCGTTGGCCAGGCGCTGGGCAGGGTGTGGCGGGTGCGTTTCCAGCGCGGATGGAAGGTGGCCTGCAGCCGCTGCCGCTTGCCGCCCCAGCCCGGGAGCAGCGCCACGTCGAACCCGGCCTGCTCCAGCCCGTGTTGCACGGCGTGCGCCACGGTGTAGCTGGCCGCACGCGCACCAGGTTTGACCAGGCGGGCCAGGGCGCGCAGCAGTGCCGGCGTCCACATCTGCGGATTGCGCGAGGGGGCGAAGCCGTCGAGATAGACCGCGTCGGCTGCAAGTCGGAGCCTGGGCGCGACTTCGGCGGCATCGCCGAAGGCCAGCAGCAGATGCACGCCGCCGTCGTCGAGAGGGATGACATGCAGGCCGCGC
>JAGDVQ010000145.1:0-9115 GCA_023255715.1 Thiomonas sp. | reverse complement strand
CCGCTGGGCAGGTCCCCCTCCCGGCCTCCCCCACGCGTGGGGGAGGTGAAAGCGGCGCTGCGCGTGTCGCTCGGATGCCCCTCCCGGCCTCCTTCGCTGGGGGGGAGGCTGTCCACGCCGCCGTCGTCGAGAGGGATGACATGCAGGCCGCGCACGGGTGGTGGCCATTGTGCTGCCAGCTTGGCGGCCAAGTCCTTCAGCTCGGGTGGGGCGTGCGCCAGCAGGTCGGCGGCGCGCACCGGGTGCAGTTCCAGGCTGACATAATCCAGACGGTTGCAGCGCTGCGGATCGACGCGCCATGCAGCCCAGGTGGCGAGAAAATTCACGCCCAGACCGAAGCCGGTTTCCAGGATGGTGAACTGCGCGCGCCCGGCCCAGCGCGCTGGGGTGTCGAGCAGGCCGCAGCCGCCCAGGTACACCGCGCGCGCCTGGCCCAACGCACCGGCGCGGCTGGCGTAGATGTCGCCATAGCGCGCGCTGGCGGGCTGGCCGCTGGGGTCGAGGGTGAGGTCGGCCTCGGTGAGCAGCGGGCCGGAGGTGGGCGGCTTCAATCGACCAGGGTCAGCGACATGGCGTCCAGGCCGTAGAGACCGTCTTCGGTCAGCACCAGATCCATGAGCTGGTCGTGCGGCTGCATGTCGAGCTGCTGCAACTCGCAGCAGGAGTAGCTCAGGCCCACGGAGTACACCTCCTCGCGTCCGGCCAGGTAGCGGTCGTAATAGCCGCCGCCGTAACCCAGGCGCAGGCCGACGTCGGCAAAGCCCACGCAGGGCACGAGCAGGGTGGTGGGGGCCAGGGCGACGCTGCCCGTGGGTTCGGCAATGCCATAGGGGCCGGGGCGCAGCGGCTCGCCGGGTGTCCAGACGAAGAACTCCATCTGTTTCGTGGCCTCGGTGACGCGGGGCAGGGCGAGGGTGCATTCGGGATGCGCGGCGGCCCATTGCGTGAGAGTGGGCAAGGGATCGAACTCGCCGCGGGTGGCGCAGTAGGCGCCCAGGGTTTTGGGCTCCAGCGCGTCGAGCACCTGCAGCAGGCGGGCTGCGAGTTCGGCATCGCGCCGCTCCCGGTCGGGGAGGGACTGGCGCCTGTTGATCAGTTCGCGCCGCAGATCCGCGCGTAAATGCTGATGCTGATCAGGGGACAATGGGTCGTAAATGGGTGGGTTCACGGTAAGCTGACGTCCTATGAGCATGAATTCGTTGCTGTCCGGTATTTTGCGCCGCTTCGTCGGTTCGGCGCTGGCGATGGGCCTGGGTTTTTCGGCGTCTTCAGCGATGGCGCAATCGCTGGCGCCATCTGCTCCGCTGGCCGCCAGTGTGGCGGATTCTGCGGCTGCACCCGCCAGCGCAGCGCCGGTGGTCATGCCGCCGATGCCGCAGATTCCCGCCGACCAGGCGCAGCTCATCCTGGCGGCGCAAAAAGCCTCGCAGCGCGGCGATCCGCAACCCGCGCTGGACGCCCTGCCGCAGCTCAAGGGCACGCTGCTCGAACCCTGGGTGGCCTACTGGGCGATCCGGCCGACCTTGACCAAGGCCACGCAGCAGGATTTCGACGCCTTCGCCCGCGCCTACCCGCACACCTACGTGCTCGACCGCCTGCGCAACGACTGGCTGCTCGAACTGGGCAGTCGTGGCGACTGGGACGATTTCAACCGCGTCTATCCGCACTTTCTCATGCGCGACGATCCGCAGGTGCAGTGCTACGACCTGCAGAGCCAGTTCGTCACCCAGCATGCCGACGTGACCGCGCAGGTGTTCAAGCTGTGGATGGATCAGCGCACCGGCGGCCCGGGCTGCAACAGTGCGGCCAGTGCCCTGCTGCGGGACGGCGCCATGCCGCGCGAGCTGCTCTGGCAGCGCATGCGCCGGTTCTATGAAGACGGCCGTGCGAAGCAGGCGCGCGACCTGCTCGCGCCTTTCCTGCCGCCGGGCAGCTGGCGCATTCTGGCGCAGACCGACACCGATGCGGTGCGCTATCTGCTCGACGTGGTGCGGCGCGGCCCGCAGGCGGCAATTGCAGACCCCGACCGTCGGCAATACCTGGTGCTGGCGCTGCTGAGCATGGCGCGGCAAGACCCCGATCAGGCCGCGCGGCTGCTGCAGGACAACTTCTCCGCACTGCCTGCGCGCGACCGGGCGCAGATCTGGGGGCGCATCGGCCTGGCCGCCGCGCTCAATCTGCAGCCGGATGCCGCCCGCTGGTTTGCCCGCATGGGGCAGGCCGACCCGGCGTATGTGCCGTCGCCCACGGTGCTCGAATGGCAGGCCCGCGCCGCGCTGCGCGCGCAGGACTGGGCGCTGGTGCGCAGCGCCACCCGCACCCTGATCGACCAGGGCGACAAAGACCTGGCCTGGCCCTACTGGCACGCCCGCGCCCTGGAAAAACTCGGCCATCCGATCGAAGGCCGCGCGCTGATGGCCGAGGTGGCGAACCCCTGGGATTTCTACGGCCAGCTCGCCACCGATGCGCTGGGCATGAAGGTCAGTCTGCCCGCTTCCCTGCCCCCGGCGCCGCTGGCTGCGGTGGCGCAGCAGGCGCAGCGTCCGGGCTTGCGGCGTTCGCTGGCGCTGTTCAGCATCGACCTGCGCAATGAGGCGGTGCGCGAATGGAACTTCTCGCTGCGCGGCCTGAGCAATCCCCAGATGCAGGCGGCCGCCGAACTGGCCTGCCGCCAGCAACTCTGGGACCGCTGCATCAACACCAGCGAGCGCGTGACCGGCGGGGTGGACATCGCCCAGCGCTACGCCATGCCCTACCGCGAGGCCATCGCCAGCGCCTCCAAGGCGGAGGACGTGAACGAAGCCTTTCTCTACGGCCTGATCCGCCAGGAGTCGCGCTTCATCGCCAACATCAAGTCGTGGGTGGGTGCCTCCGGGCTGATGCAGCTCATGCCGGCCACCGCCAAGCTGGTGGCGCGCAAGATCGGCCTCACCGACTACAGCCACGACCAGATTGCCGATGTCGGGGTGAACGTGCAACTCGGCAGCGCCTACCTCGGCGGCCTGCTGCAGCAGTTCGGCGGCTCCGAGGCGCTGGCGGCAGCGGGTTACAACGCCGGGCCGGGGCGGCCGCTGCGCTGGCGCAACATGGGCCAGCCCGACCAGCCGCTGCTGCCCGGTGCCATCTTCGCCGAGAACATCCCCATTCCCGAAACCCGCGATTACGTCAAGCGCGTGCTGGCCAATGCCACGGTGTACGCCGCCATCCTCAGCGGCAAGCCGCAGTCGCTCAGGGCGCGGCTGGGCGATGTGGGTTCGGCGGATGCGATGCTGGCGAGCAACCAGCGCTGATTCTTTACGGAAGCCCTCATGCAACACAACATCCTCGTCATCGGCGGCAGCGGTTTCATCGGCAGCCGCCTGGTCAATGCCCTGTCTCTGGGCAATCACTTCGTCACCGTGCCCACCCGCCGCCGCCAGCGCGCGCGCCATCTGGTGCAGTTGCCGCTGGTCGATGTGGTCGAGGCCAATATCCACGATGACGCCTCGCTGTCGCGGCTGGTGGCCGGGCGCGATGCAGTGGTCAACCTCGTGGGCATCCTGCAGGGGCGGCGCGGCACCCCGTATGGCCCGGACTTCGCCCGCGCGCACGTCGATCTGCCGCGTCGCATCGCCGCGGCCTGTGCGCAGCACGGCGTGCGCCGCGTGGTGCACATGAGCGCGCTCGGCGCCGATGTCGAAGGCCCGTCCATGTACCTGCGCTCCAAGGGCGCGGGCGAGGCGGCGCTGCGTGCGCAGCCGGGGCTGGATCTCACCGTGTTCCGTCCCTCGGTGGTGTTTGGTCCGGGAGACAATTTCCTCAACACCTTCGCCAGCCTGCAGCGGGTGTTTCCGGTGGTGCCGCTGGCCGGGGCGGGAACGCGGTTCGCGCCGGTGTACGTGGCCGATGTGGTCACGGCGTTTTTCAACAGCCTGGTCGGCCCGCACGCGCGCGACACCATCGGACAAACCTATGAGCTGTGCGGCCCGAAGGTCTATACCCTGGCGGAGCTGGTGCGTCTGTCGGGCAAGTGGGCGCGGGTGGGCGGCGGCCGTGGCCGTGCCGTCATCGCCCTGCCCGATGTCCTGGGGCGCTTGCAGGCCATGATGATGGAGCTGGCTCCCGGCACCCCGCTGATGAGCCGTGACAACCTCGACTCCATGAAGGTCGACAGCGTGTGCAGCGGCGCCATGCCCGGCTTCGTGCCCGCGCTCGGCGTGCCGCATCCCGAGTCGCTCGAAGCCATCGCGCCCACCTATCTCGACCCGAAATGCCAGGAGTCGGAATACGGCCAGATGCGGGCGACTGCCGGGCGTTGAAACCTGCGCGCCTGCATGCGCTGCCCGCATGGTGGCCATGCGAACAATGCGATGGGCAGGCGCGCGGCAGTGCGTGAGAATGCGGGCACAGCCTCTTTCTGCAATCGCTCGTCATGTTCATCCTCCACATCGGCAACAAGAACTACTCCTCCTGGTCCATGCGCCCGTGGGTGGCGATGACCGCGTTCGGCATTCCCTTCGAGGAGCGCCAGCATGGGCTGGACACGCCCGAGTTCGCAGAGCAGGTGGGTCGGTTGTCCCCCGTGGCGCGAGTGCCCATCCTGGAACACGGCGGGCTGCGCGTCTGGGATTCCCTGGCCATTTCCGAATATCTGGCCGAGCAGTTCCCGCACCATGCGCTGTGGCCTCGCGACACCGCCGCCCGCGCCCTGGCGCGCAGCCTGTGCGCCAGCATGCACAGCGGCTTTGGCGCGCTGCGCGAGCACATGCCGATGAACATTCGCGCTCAACTGCCGGGCCGCGGCCTCACCCCGGCAGTGCAGCGCGACATCGATCAGATCCTGCGCCTGTGGCAAGGTGCCCTGCAGTCCAGCGGCGGCCCTTTCCTGTTCGGCGCCTTCTGCCTGGCCGACGCTTTCTACGCCCCGGTCTGCATGCGCTTTCTCACCTACCGCCCCGAACTGCCCGACTGGGCATGGCGCCATGTGCAGGACATCGCCGCGCATCCGGCGGTGGGCAAGTGGAACGCGCAGGCCCGCGCCGAGCCGGTGTTTCTGCCAGCGGAAGAGCCATATCGCAGACCGTAACGCTCCCCAACCATGGGGAGGGAGGTTGGGAGGGGAATGGCCTGCGACTAGACTTTCCCGCTTTGCCTCATCGACCGTCTCATGCTCAACGCCGCCCAGGAACGTGCTGTCGCCCATCTGTCCGGGCCTTGCCTCGTCATCGCCGGGGCGGGCAGTGGCAAGACCCGGGTGATCACCCACAAGATCGCTCGGTTGCTGCGCGCGGGTCTTGAGCCCGATCAGATTGCCGCGATCACCTTCACCAACAAGGCCGCGGCCGAGATGCGCGAGCGCGCCGCGCAACTGGTGGACAAGCGCGGCGTTGCCAGCAAGCTCGCCATTTCCACCTTTCACGCGTTGGGCGTGCGCATGCTGCGCGAAAGTGGTGCGGCGCTCGGGCTCAAGCCCAATTTTTCCATCCTCGCCGCAGACGATGTGACCGGCCTGTTGCGCGACGCCGGCGCCACCACCGACAACGCCCAGGCCCGCCGCTGGCAATGGACCATCAGCCTGTGGAAGAACGCCATGCTCACGCCAGAAGCGGCAGCCCGCGTGGCCGAGAACGACGACGAGCGCGTGGCCGCCAAGGTGTACGCCCGCTACGCCGACATGCTGCAGGCGTACCAGGCGGTCGATTTCGACGACCTGATCTGGCTGCCCGTGACCCTGCTGCAGCAGCACGCCGAGGTGCGCGCGCACTGGCAGGACAAGCTGCGCTATCTGCTGGTGGACGAATACCAGGACACCAACGCCGCGCAGTACGACCTGCTCAAGCTGCTGGTCGGTGACAAGGGGCGCTTCACCGCGGTGGGCGACGACGACCAGAGCATCTACGGCTGGCGCGGCGCGACGCTGGACAACCTCAAGCGTCTGCAGACCGATTGGCCCACGCTCGAAGTCATCAAGCTCGAGCAGAACTACCGCTCGACCAATGCCATCCTGCGCGCAGCCAATGCCATCATCCAGAGCAATCCCAAGCTCTATCCCAAGAGCCTGTGGAGCGAGCATGGCGAGGGCGAGGCGGTGGAAGTGCGCGCCGCGCAGAACGAAGACGAAGAGGCGCAGATGGTGGCTGCGCGCATCCAGGCGCTGCGCAGCGGCCGCAATGCCGAGCTGGCGCACATCGCCGTGCTGTACCGCGCCAACCACCAGTCGCGCCCGCTGGAGCAGGCGCTGCGCCGCGCCAACATTCCGTATGTGGTCAGCGGCGGGCAGAGCTTTTTCGACCGCGCCGAGATCAAGGACATCTGCGCCTATCTGCGCCTGCTGGCCAATCCCGACGACGATCCGGCCTTTCTGCGTGCCGTCACCACGCCGCGCCGGGGCATCGGGCCGCAAACCCTGGCGGCACTCGGCAGCTTTGCCGCGCAATGGAAGGTGTCGCTGTTCGAGGCGCTGTTTCGTGATTCCATGCCCGCGGCGGTGGGCGCGCGGCCTGCCGACCATCTGCGCGAGTTCGGCCGCCTGCTGCACGACATCGAATGGCGAGCCCGCACCGCGCCAGCAGGCGAGCTGCTGCGCGAACTGCTCCAGACCATCGGCTACCGCGCCTGGCTGGAAGAGCACAGCGACAACCCGCGCGAGGCCGAACAGCGCTGGAAAAACGTGGACGACTTCTGCGGCTGGATCGAGCGCAAGGCCGAAGAAGACAAGGTGGGTCTGACGCAGATCGCCCAGACCATATCGCTCATCACCCAGTTGCAGGAGCGCGGCGAGCAGCGCGACGCGGTCACGCTGTGCACCCTGCACGCCGCCAAGGGGCTGGAGTGGCCGCACGTGATACTGGCCGGCTGCGAGGAGGGGCTGCTGCCGTTTTTTACCGATGACCGCCCGCTGACCGATGCCAGCCAGGAGGAAGAACGCCGCCTGATGTATGTGGGCGTGACCCGGGCGCGCCAGACCCTGGTGTTGAGCTGGTGCCAGAAACGCAAGCAGGGGCGCGGGGCGGCAGGGCGCAGCCCCAGCCGCTTCATCGGCGAAATGCAGACCGGCCAGCCCAAGACGAGCAACAAGGACGCCGCGATGGCGCGCATTGCCGCACTGCGCAACAGCCTGGGTGCAGCCGCAGCACAGGAGAGCAGGGCGGCTGCGGCGAAAACCTGATCGTTACTGAGGCGCGCTCTAGCCGAATTCCATCGAATCGGCTATGTTCCGAAAAACGAACGGGCGTGCTTTTTTTCCCGTCATGCTGCATTTCACAAAAAGCAGGAGACAGTTCATGGAGCGAATCTGGCTGGCGAATTACCCCGCAGGCGTGCCTGCGGACATCGACCCGGATATTTTTTCAAACGTTGGCGCATTGCTCGAGCGCAGCTTCAAGGCCTTTGCCGAGCGCCCCGCCTTCGCCTTCATGGGACACAAGACCAGCTATGCGCAGTGGGGTGCGCAAAGCACGGCGCTGGCGGCCTATCTGCAGTCGCTCGGGCTGAACAAGGGCGACCGGGTGGCGATCATGATGCCCAATGTGCCGCAGTATCCGGTGGCGGTGGCGGCCGTGCTGCGCGCCGGGCTGGTGGTGGTCAATGTCAATCCGCTCTATACCCCGCGCGAGCTCGAGCACCAGCTCAAGGACAGCGGGGCGGTGGCCATCGTCATTCTGGAGAACTTTGCGCACACCCTGCAGCAGGTCATCGCGCACACCGCGGTCAGGCATGTGGTGGTGGCGAACATGGGCGAGACGCTGGGATTTCCGCTCGGGGCCATCGTCAACTATGTGGTGCGACACAAGAAGCGGCTGGTTCCCTCCTGGTCCCTGCCGGGGCACGTGGCCTGGAAGGCGGCATTGGGCAAGGGCGCGGCACTGCCCTTCCATCCGCCGCAGGTCGGCGCAGAAGACGTGGCCCTGCTGCAATACACCGGCGGCACCACCGGCGTGGCCAAGGGCGCGACACTCACCCACCGCAACATCGTGGCCAACATCGTGCAGTCGGCCGCCTGGTACGCCCCGGCACTGGGCAAGCTGCCCAAGGGACAGCAGCTCAACACCATCTGCGCGCTGCCGCTCTATCACATCTTTGCGTTCACCGTCATCATGATGCTCAGCGCGCACGAGGGCGGCATGATGATCCTGATTCCCAACCCGCGCGATCTGCCAGCGACGCTCAAGGAGCTGGCGAAATACGAGGTGCATTCCTTCCCCGCGGTGAACACCCTGTTCAACGGCCTGCTCAATCATCCGGATTTCAACAAGGTGAACTGGGGAAATCTGAAGATGTGTCTGGGCGGCGGCATGGCGGTGCAGGAGGCGGTGGCCAAACGCTGGCTGGAGCGCACCGGCTGCCCGATCTGCGAGGGCTATGGCCTGTCGGAAACCTCGCCGTCAGCCATTTGCAATCCCACCGATACCGACCGCTACAGCGGCACCATCGGCATGCCCATTCCGTCCACCGAACTGCAGTTGGTGGACGACAGCGGCCGCGAGGTGGCGCCCGGTCTGCCCGGTGAAATTGCCCTGCGCGGGCCGCAGGTGATGCGCGGCTACTGGAACCGGCCGGAGGACACTGCGGCGACCTTCACCGCCGACGGCTTTTTGCGCACCGGCGACATCGGCGAGATCGACGCCAAAGGCTATGTGAAGATCATCGACCGCAAGAAGGACATGATTCTGGTGTCGGGCTTCAATGTCTATCCCAACGAGGTGGAGGGCGTGGCGGTGATGCACCCGGGTGTGCTCGAAGCCGCGGCCGTGGGCGTGCCCGATGCGAACTCGGGCGAGGCCGTCAAGCTGTTCGTCGTGAAAAAGGACCCGGCGCTGACCGAGCAGCAACTGCGCGACTTTTTGCATGAGCAGCTCACCGGCTACAAGCGGCCCAAATTCATCGAATTCCGTGGCGAACTGCCGAAGACGCCAGTGGGCAAGATTCTGCGCAGAGAGCTGCGACCGCCGCAGTGAGCGGGCCCTAGGAGTCTGTCGGGCTTGGGAATCGCGGGCTGCAAAAGGGCTGTGCGGCGCGCTGCGGCAGCAGCTTCTTGCCCCATGGCCCCCACCATGGGGCTGCAAATCCGCCGCCACATCGCATCCCCACAGCCCTTTTTCGCCATCCGCGCCCCAAGCCCGACAGACTCCTAGCG
>JAGDVQ010000115.1:44989-50319 GCA_023255715.1 Thiomonas sp. | reverse complement strand
ACGGTTACCGCTTCGTTCCGGGGGCGTCCAAGGCCGACCAGTGGGTGTTCCGCCGCGACAAGGCATCGTGAACGTGACACCCATGCTCACGGTCTATGGCCTGAGCCAGTGCGACACGGTGCGACGCGCTCGGCAGTGGCTCGATGCACAAGGTTTGGAATACCGCTTCGTCGATTTCAAAAAGACGCCGCCCAGCGCGGCACAGATCGCGGCCTGGGCAAATGGGGTCGGCTGGGACATTCTGCTGAACAAGCGCGGCACGACCTGGCGCAGGCTCGATCCAGCCACGCAGTCCGGTGTGGTGGACGCCGCAAGTGCCGTGGCGCTGCTGGCGCAACACCCCAGCGCCATCAAGCGCCCGGTGGTGGAAGGCGGCAAGGCGCTGCTGGTGGGGTTCGACCCTGCGCAGTGGCGCGAAGCCTTACTGTGAAATGCGCCGCGCCAGATAGGCGCCCAGGGCCAGCAGGGTGAGGGTGGGCGGCAGCCCCCAGGCGGCGGGGATGACCGAGGCGTCGCACACATGCAGGTTGGGGCTGTGGCAGTTCAGGTTCTCGTCCACCAGTTCGCCCAAACGCACGCTGCCGCCTGGATGCGCAGCGACCCAGGGCGAGACATAGGGTTTGCCGCTGCCAGCGGCGCGCAGCACGGCACGCGCCTGCGTCACCCCGGCCTGCATGCGGTGCCTGTCCGCCGCGCCGAAACGGCGCCAGGGGCGGCCATGCGTGTCGATGCGGCCGTCGATGTCGTCGCGGATTTTCACCATGATCATCGCGGTATGGCCATAGCTGAGCAATTGATCGGGCCGACCCGCCGCCCAGGTGAATGCGCGAAAAAAATTGCCCGGAATGGTGATGTCCGACAGCATGTAGCCGGCGTCTGCGTCGAAGTAACCGGCGGACATCGAGATTTCCTGGGGCGCGCGGGCAATCGGCAGGTGACCCATGACGATGCGCAGTGGATCGCAGAAAAAGCCATTTCCCGCCTGCTCCACGCCGCTGTGCTGCAGGATGGCCGGGCTGGCAATGCCGCCGGCGCTGAGAATCACCCGGCCGGCAGGGAACGTCTGCAGGGCACCGTTGCTGCGTGCTTCCACCCCGACTGCGCGACCCTGCGAGAACAGCACGCGCAGCACCTGCACTCCGGTGTGCAGATGTGCGCCTGCTTTCACCGCCTGTTGCAGCAGGCGGTGGCTGGACCAGAATGCCTCGGGTGGGCAGCTTCCATCGTGGCAGTGCGACTGGTCGATCATCTTGGGCAGGGGCTGCCACGGCAAGCCGAGCGACTGTCCCGCCTGCATCAGCCGCGAGGCCACCGGGGCCATCAGGTCCGGCCGCAGCGGGGCGTGCGGCAATTCGCTCAGAACCTGTTCCAGCGGCGCGGACAGATCGACACCATGCCGCGCAAACAGGGCCAGCGGCGGGGGCGTTGCGGTGTGATAGAAGGTGACCGAGCCGCCTCCCACCCGCAGGCTGCGCAGGAGTACCACGCCGGGCGCGATCTGCATCGCCTCCTTCCGGCGCAGCAGCTTGAGCAGATTGGTGCCCGGCGGAGGGCCAGAGCCCTGCTCCAGTATGCTGACCCGCGCGCCGCTACGGGCCAGATCGCGCGCCACCTGGGCTCCTGCGGGGCCGGAGCCAACGACGAGCACATCGGGTATCGGCGCGGCGTCAGCCATGCGGGCGCGGTGTGGTGAGAACGATCAGGCGGCCAGCAGTTGGCGCAGCACGAAGGGCAGGATGCCGCCGTGCTGGTAGTAATCGACCTCGATCGGGGTGTCGATGCGCAGCTGCAGCTTGACTTCCTTCTTGCTGCCGTCGGCGCGGGTGATCACCAGCAGCGCATCCTGTTGCGGACGCAGGGTGTCGCCCAGTTCGATGGCGAAGGTCTCGTTGCCCTGGATGCCCAGCGACTGCCAGGAATCGTTGCCCAGGAACTGCAGCGGCAGCACGCCCATGCCCACCAGGTTGGAGCGGTGGATGCGCTCGAAGCTGCGCGCCACCACGGCCTTCACGCCCAGCAGTTGCGTGCCCTTGGCAGCCCAGTCGCGGCTGGAGCCGGTGCCGTATTCCTCTCCGGCGAAGATGATGGTCGGCGTGCCGTCTGCGATGTATTGCATCGCGGCGTCATAGATGAACATCTTCTTGCCCGAGGGCTGGAACAGGGTGACGCCGCCTTCCTCGCGCGAGCCGTCTGCGCCAGCCGGAATCATCAGGTTCTTGATGCGCACGTTGGCGAAGGTGCCGCGCATCATCACCTCATGATTGCCGCGGCGCGAGCCGTAGGAATTGAAGTCGGCCTTGAGCACGCCATTGGCCTGCAGCCACTGGCCGGCGGGCGAACTGTCCTTGATCGAGCCGGCCGGTGAAATGTGATCGGTGGTGATCGAGTCGCCAAACAGCGCCAGCGCCTTCGCCCCGCGCACATGCAGGGACGTGCTGGCGGGTTGCATGTCGAACCCGGCGAAGAACGGCGGTTCGGCGATGTAGGTGCTCTTGGGCCAGTCATACACCTCACCCTTGACACCTTCGATCTTTTTCCACAGCTTGCCGGGATTGGCGGCAACCTGGGCGTAGTTCTCCTTGAACACCTTGGGGTTCATCGCGAACTTCATCAGCTTGGCGACTTCGTCGCTGCTCGGCCAGATGTCGCCCAGATACACCGGCTTGCCGCCCTTGCCGTAGCCCACCGGCTCGGTCATCAGGTCGCGGCGCACCGTGCCGGCAATGGCATAGGCCACGACCAGCGGCGGGCTGGCGAGGAAGTTGCCCTTGATGTTGGGGTGAATGCGTGCCTCGAAATTGCGGTTGCCCGACAGCACCGCGGTGCACACCAGGTTGTTGTCCACCACGGTCTTCTCGATCTCGGGTGCCAGCGGCCCGGCGTTGCCGATGCAGGTGGTGCAGCCGTAGGCGGCGACGTCGAAACCCAGTTTTTCCAGGTAGGGCAGCAGGCCGGCCTTGTCCAGGTACTCGGTGACCACGCGCGAGCCAGGGGCCAGCGAGGTCTTGATGTGCTTCTTGACCTTGAGCCCGGCTTCCACGGCCTTCTTCGCCAGCAGGCCGGCCGCCAGCAGCACGCTGGGGTTGGAGGTGTTGGTGCAGGACGTGATGGCGGCAATGAGCACGTCGCCATCGGCGATGTCGATGCCCTCGCTGGTCTTGAAGCGTTGCTGCAGGCGTTCGCCCGGCTGGTTGAACCCGTTGTCAGCCACCGGTGCCGAGAACAGGGTCTCGAACTGTTGCTTGACCTGGCCCAGCTCGATGCGGTCTTGCGGGCGCTTGGGCCCGGCCAGCGACGGCGCAACCGTGCCCAAATCGAGCGTGAGCACCTGCGAGTAGTCGATCTGTCCGGCCTTGGGCACGCCAAACAGTTTTTGCGCCTTGAAGTAGGCCTCGAACAGCTCGATTTCGGCCTTGGTGCGGCCGGTGCCCTTGAAGTAGTCGATGGTCTTGTCGTCCACCGGGAAGAACCCCATGGTCGCGCCGTATTCGGGCGCCATGTTGCCGATGGTGGCGCGGTCGGTCACCGACAGGCTGGCCGTGCCCTCGCCGAAGAACTCGACGAACTTGCCCACCACCTTGGCCTTGCGCAGCATTTCGGTGACGGTCAGCACCAGGTCGGTGGCGGTCACGCCGCCGCGCAGCTTGCCCTTGAGTTCCACGCCCACCACATCGGGGGTGAGGAAGTACACCGGCTGGCCGAGCATCGCGGCCTCGGCCTCGATGCCGCCCACGCCCCAGGCCACCACGCCGATGCCGTTGATCATGGTGGTGTGGCTGTCCGTGCCCACCAGGGTGTCGGGATAGGCCACGCCGTCACGGGTCTTGTGCACGCCGCGCGCCAGGTACTCGAGGTTGACCTGGTGCACGATGCCGAAGCCGGGTGGCACGACGCCGAAGGTGTCGAACGCCTGCATGCCCCACTTCATGAACTGGTAGCGCTCGTGGTTGCGCTGAAACTCGATCTGCATGTTCAGGTCGAGCGATTTCTTGCTGCCGTAGGAGTCGATCATCACCGAGTGATCGACCACCAGATCGACCGGAACAAGCGGTTCGATCGCCTTGGGGTTTTTGTGCATGCGCGCGGCGACGCTGCGCATCGCGGCCAGGTCGGCCAGCAGCGGCACGCCGGTGAAGTCCTGCAGCACCACGCGGGCCACGACGAAGGGAATTTCATCGGTGCGCGTGGCATTGGGTTTCCATCCGGCAAGCTGCCTGACATGGTCTGCGCTGACTTTCTTGCCATCGCAGTTGCGCAGCACCGACTCGAGCACGATGCGGATGGATACCGGCAGACGTGACAGGTCTGTGCCGAGTTCCTTGGCGAGCTGGGGCAGGGAGTAGAACGACGCGCTCTTGCCAGAGGCGGTCTTGAAGGTCTTGCGTGTCTTGGCAAATGCGTGCGGGGCGCTGGCGGGTTGGGCTGGCATGGGGTTCTCTCAGATGACGTAAAGGTCGACGTAGTCGTTCACGGGCATGGACTCAAGCAAACTCTGATCCAGCGACACGTCGGCAATGGCCTTTTGCTGCTTGCCCGGAAAGCGCCGCGCCAGATTTGTGCGGAACTTGGCTTCGAGCAGCGGAATGCCGTCGGCGCGGCGGCGCTTGTGGCCGATGGGATACTCGACCACCACTTCGGGCAACACCGTGCCGTCGTTCAGCGTGACGGTCAGCGCATTGGCGATGGAGCGCTTGTCCGGGTCGTGATAGTCGCGGGTGAACTGCGGGTCTTCGACGCAGGTGATCTTGTCGCGCAGCGCGTCGATGCGCGGGTCGGCGGCAACCGCGTCTTCATAGTCAGCCGCAGTGAGCCGCCCAAACAGCAGCGGCACGGCGACCATGTACTGGATGCAATGATCGCGGTCGGCCGGGTTGTTCAGCGGGCCTTTCTTGTCGATGATGCGGATGCAGGCCTCGTGGGTGCGGATGACGATGCGCGCGATGTCGTCCGCGCTCTTGCCCGCTGCGCGAAGTTGCTGGTGCAGGGTCATCGCTGCCTCCACCGCGGTCTGGCTGTGGAACTCTGCCGGAAAGCTGATCTTGAACAGCACGTTCTCCATCACATAGCTGCCATAGGACCGCTGGAACTTGAACGGTTGGCCGCGGAAGCTCACGTCGTAAAAGCCCCAGGTCTTGGCGGTGAGCACGCTGGGGTAGCCCATCTCGCCGGTCTTGGCGATGAGTGCCAGACGCACGCCGCGGCTGGTGGGGTCGCCCCGATAGTGGCGCCACCCCCCTCCCCGCTACCGATCACCTGGTGGCGGATTGCGCGCGAAACCCGCAGCGATGCGGGGTTCGATGCCAAGCTCATCCGCAATTTCGAGGATACGC
>JAGDVQ010000115.1:14954-44979 GCA_023255715.1 Thiomonas sp. | reverse complement strand
TGCGGCTGCCGGTATTGGGCGCGTGGCGATAGGTGCGCAGCGACTGACCATCGACCCAGGCCAGCGAGACGGCGTTGATGATCTCGTCGCGCGACAGGCCCAGCATGCGCGCCACCACTGCGGTGGTCGCCACCTTGACCAGCACCACATGGTCGAGCCCGACCTTGTTGAAGCTGTTTTCCAGCGCGATCACGCCCTGGATTTCATGCGCCTGGATCATCGCGGTGAGCACGTCGCGCATGACCAGCGGCCTCTTGCCCACGGCCACCGCGTTGCGGCTCATCCAGTCGGCCACGGCGAGGATGCCGCCCAGGTTGTCCGACGGATGACCCCATTCTGCCGCCAGCCAGGTGTCGTTGAAATCCAGCCAGCGGATCATCGCGCCAATGTTGAACGCGGCCTGCACCGGGTCGAGCTGGAACTGCGTGCCCGGCACCTTGGCGCCGTGCGGCACGATGGTGCCCGGCACGACCGGGCCGAGCAGCTTGGTGCAGGCAGGGTATTCCAGCGCTTCCAGTCCGCAGCCGAGGGTGTCGATCAGGCAGTTGCGCGCGGTCTGGTAGGCCAGCGGGCTGTCGATCTCGGTGTGGAGAACGTAGTCGGCAATGTCGACCAGAACCTGGTCAGGGGCGGGGCGGACGTTGGAAATCGCTGAGGACATGGAGAAAAAAGGGCTAGTGGATGGGGACGCAATCGTCGGCCAGTCGCGTCATGTTCTTCTTGTCGAACAACATGCTCTTGGCCGGGATCTGGATGAGGACGAAGCCAGCCTTGGCATCGTCGAAGTGATAGGCACCAGTGGACGTGGGCTTGCGCTTGAGCAGGTAGTGCTTGCGGTTCCAGGTCACCAGGACCTCCTGGTCGTTGGCGGCCTCGACCTTGATGTCCATGGGTTCCTGCCGCGAACCGCACAGCATGGGGCCGTCCTTGAATGCAAAGGCCGGGTTCACATCGGGATAGCCGTTTTCGGTGCCCACGGGCTGGGCTTGTGCCGCTTGAGGCGAGAGCAGGGCGGGCGTGGCCGCAGCAGCGGCCACCGTGGTGGCTTTCGCTGCAGGCTTGACCTTGGTCTTTGCCTTGCGGGTTGGGGTGGGCTTGCTTGCCGTGCCGGATTCGCCAGTGGCGTGGGCTGGCAGGGCGAGGGTGAAGGACAGGCCGAGCAGGCCGCAAAGCAGGGATAACTTGCGCTTCATATCAGACGACTCCACGACTGGACCACGGGAAAAGACCGCTCCAGGTCGTTGTGAGTGGCCGATCAGGCGCGACTGCATGATGAAGAATGCGCACGACCGGACTCAGGAACGCTGTGCGAGCGGCACGAACTGCAGATTTTCCGGGCCAGTGTAATTCGCGCTGGGACGAATGATCTTGTTGTCCTGTCGCTGCTCCACAACATGCGCGCTCCAGCCGCTGGTGCGCGAAATCACGAACAGCGGGGTGAACATGGCGGTGGGCACGCCCATTTTGTGGTAGCTCACGGCGCTGAACCAGTCGAGATTGGGGAACATTTTTTTCACGTCCCACATCACCGCTTCCAGCCGGTCGGCAATGGCGAACAGCCGCATGTCGTTCTGGTCCGCCGACAGACGGCGTGCGACTTCCTTGATGACCTTGTTGCGCGGATCGGCGATGGTGTAGACCGGATGGCCGAAGCCGATGACCACCTCCTTGTTGGCCACGCGTGCGCGGATGTCGGTCTCGGCCTCGTCCGGGTTGGCATAGCGGCTCTGGATGTCGAACGCCGCCTCGTTGGCGCCGCCGTGCTTGGGGCCGCGCAGCGCGCCGATGGCGCCGGTGATGGCACTGAACATGTCACTGCCAGTGCCGGCGATCACCCGGGCGGTGAAGGTCGAGGCGTTGAACTCGTGTTCGGCATAGAGGATCAGCGAGGTGTGCATTGCCCGCTCCCACAGCGCGCTGGGCTTGTGGCCGTGCAGCAGATGCAGGAAGTGGCCGCCGATGGAGTCGTCATCGGTCTCGACCTCGATGCGCCGTCCATTGACCGCCCAGTGCCACCAGTACAGCAGCATCGAACCCTGGCAGGCCATGAGCTTGTCGGCGATGTCGCGTGCCCCGGCGATGTTGTGATCGTCCTTCTCTGGCATCACGCAGCCCAGCACCGACACTCCGGTACGCAGCACATCCATCGGGTGCGCCGACGGTGGCAACTGCTCCAGCGCGGTCTTGACCGCGGCGGGCAGGCCGCGCAGGCGCTTGAGCTTGGTCTTGTAGGCAGCGAGCTCGGACACATTGGGCAGCTTGCCATGCACCAGCAGATGCGCCACTTCCTCGAACTCGCAGGCCTCGGCCAGATCGAGAATGTCGTAGCCGCGGTAGTGCAGATCGTTGCCGGTGCGTCCGACGGTGCACAGCGCGGTGTTGCCCGCAGGCACGCCAGAGAGCGCGACCGATTTCTTGGGCTTGAAGCCCGCGCCGCTGGGGGCGGTATCGTCACTCATGGGTTGTCTCCTCGTCCCTCATCATGGGTTGGTTTTTCCGGAAAACAGCGCGTCCAGGCGCTGTTCATAGGCGTGATAACCGATGCTTTCGTAGAGTTCGGCGCGGGTCTGCATCAGCGGCAGCACGGCTTGCTGCGTGCCGTCGCGCCGGATGGTCTGGTAGACGGTCTGCGCGGCCTTGTTCATCGCGCGGAAGGCCGACAGCGGATACAGCGCCATCGCCACCCCGGCGCTGCGCAATTCGTCCACGGTGAACAGCGGCGTGGCGCCGAATTCGGTGATGTTGGCCAGCAGCGGCACCCCGACAGCGGCGCCGAAGCGCCGGTAGGTGTCCAGATCGAGCGCGGCTTCGGCGAAGATGGCGTCCGCTCCGGCTTCGGCGCAGGCACGGGCGCGGTCGATCGCTGCGTCCAGCCCCTCCACTGCGATCGCGTCGGTGCGGGCGATGATGAAAAACGCCGGGTCGGTGCGGGCATCGACCGCGGCCTTGATGCGGTCGACCATTTCCGCGCTGCTGACGATTTCCTTGCCGGGCCGGTGGCCGCAGCGCTTGGCGCCCACCTGATCCTCGATGTGCATCGCGGCCGCGCCGAACTTGATCAGGCTCTTGACCGTGCGCGCGATGTTGAATGCGCTCGGGCCAAAGCCCGTGTCCACGTCCACCAGCAGCGGCAGGTCGCAGACATCGGTGATGCGGCGCACATCGGTGAGCACATCGTCCAGGGTGTTGATGCCCAGATCGGGCAGGCCCAGCGAACCGGCCGCAACGCCGCCGCCCGACAGATAGATGGCGCGGAAGCCCGCATGCTGCGCCAGCAGCGCATGGTTGGCGTTGATCGCTCCCACGATCTGCAGCGGGCTTTCCTGCGAGAGGGCGAGGCGGAAGCGCTCGCCGGCACTTGGCATGGTTGTCATGTTGCGTGCGGGGCCTTACAGCAGATGCTGCACACCGGCCTTTTCTTCTTCCAGCTCGGCCAGGGTCTTGTTGATGCGTTCCTGCGAGAAGGCGTCAATGGGCAGATCGCGCACCAGCTGGTACTCGCCGTTCGCACAGGTGACCGGAAAACCGAACATGGTGTCTTTGGGGATGCCGTAGGAGCCGTCCGACGGAATGCCCATGCTGACCCACTTGCCATGGGTGCCCAGCACCCAGTCGTGCATGTGGTCGATCGCGGCATTGGCGGCAGACGCCGCCGAGCTCAACCCGCGCGCCTCGATGATGGCCGCGCCGCGCTTGCCCACGGTGGGCAGGAACACCTCGCGGTTCCAGGTTTCGTCGTTGATCAGATCCTTGACCGACTGCCCGCCCACGGTGGCGAAGCGGTAGTCGGCATACATGGTGGGCGAGTGGTTGCCCCAGACGCAGACCTTTTCCAGGTCGGCCACGGGCTTGCCGGTCTTGGCGGCCAGTTGGCTGAGTGCGCGGTTGTGGTCCAGGCGCAGCATGGCGGTGAAGTTCTTCGATGGCAGGTCGGGGGCGGACTTCATTGCGATATAGGCATTGGTGTTGGCCGGGTTGCCGACCACCAGGGTCTTGACCGTGCGCTTGGCCACGGCGTTGAGTGCCTTGCCCTGCGCGGTGAAGATCTGCGCATTGGCCGACAGCAGATCGCGCCGCTCCATGCCCGGGCCGCGCGGGCGGGCGCCCACCAGCAGGGCATAGTCCACGTCCTTGAACGCGGTGTTCGGGTCGCCATGCGCGCTCATGTCGGCCAGCAGCGGAAAGGCACAGTCTTCCAGTTCCATCATCACGCCCTTGAGCGCCTTTTGCGCCTTCTCGTCAGGGATTTCGAGCAGTTGCAGGATGACCGGCTGATCGGCGCCGAGCATCTGGCCGGAAGCGATGCGAAACAACAGTGCGTAGCCGATCTGGCCGGCTGCACCGCTGACAGTGACGCGTACGGGGGCTTTGGACATGGGAAACTCCTGGTTCGGTGAGAATCGAGCGCGGATCAAGTGCGTCGTTGTGCACTGCAGTATCCAGGCGAGTGTAGGCCTCGCATTTCGCCGCGTCAATCACTCATCTGTCTTATATAAGATGTTTTTTATCAAACTCTGGACAGGGTGACCGCACCTGTGCTGCAATGCACGACATGATGGTGTCCCGCACTGCTCCCGCTCCAGCGCCCGAGGCGCAAGCGCCCACCGCCGCGCCCAATCCGAGTTTCAGCCCGCTGTACCGGCAGATCAAGGGGTTGATCACGCGCGGGCTGCAGCACGGTGACTGGAAGCCGGGTGAACTCATTCCCAGCGAGGCCGACCTGGCGCGGCGCTTTGGCGTCAGTCAGGGGACGGTGCGCAAGGCGGTGGACGAACTAGCCGCCGAGGGGCTTCTGCTGCGCCGCCAGGGGCGGGGCACATTCGTGTCCACGCATCACGAGGAGCGGGTGAAATTTCGCTTCCTGCGCCTGGTGCCGGACGGTGCGGGTGAGGGGGGGCGTCCCGTACCGCAGCCGATGGAACGCCAGTTTCTGGAGTGCAAGCGCACCCGCACCTCGCAGGAAGTGGCGCGTGCGCTCGGCATCAAGCCCGGTGAGAGTGTCACGCAGATCCGGCGTTTGCTGCTGCTGGCGGGCAGCCCCGTGGTGTACGAAGACATTTACCTCCCCGGCCCCGCCTTTCGCGCGCTGACGGCGGAGCGGCTGGAAAGTTATCGTGGGCCGCTGTACGCGTTGTTCGAGTCGGAGTTTTCCACCCGCATGGTGCGTGCGGAGGAAAAGCTGCGCGCGGTCAACGCCAACGAGCAGGAAGCCAGGCTTCTGCAGGTCAGGGAGGCCGAGGCCCTGCTGCTCGTGGAGCGCCTGTCGTTCAGCTATGGTGAGCTGCCTGCTGAATACCGTCGTGGCCTGTACAACACCCGCCATCACCATTACCGCAACGAGCTGAGCTGAGGAGCGCATGTAGAAACACGGATCTTGAATGGGTTGTCTGCATGCTGCAATGCAATAGACTGGAAGCACAAACATAATTTCGACGCGTCTTGCCGTGACGTCGAAGACACCGAACACCGGCATTTCGCCCTGCATCTTTCGTTCACAACGAGGTCAGCGTCATGACAAAGCCTGCTTCGCCACCGGCACGGCCGGTTTACCGCAATATCCACATCACCCAGATCGTCAGGTACCGATTGCCACTGGCGGGCATCGTTTCCATCCTGCACCGGGTCAGCGGTGCGGTGATGTTTCTGGCGCTGCCGCTGGTGCTGTGGGTGTTCGACGACAGCCTGCGCAGCCCTGACAGCCACGCTGCGATCGCGCAGTTTCTGTCGAACTGGTTCGTCAAGCTCATTCTTCTGGGCCTGTTCTGGGCGCTGATGCATCACCTCGTGGCCGGTGTGCGGCACTTGTGGATGGACGCCTTTCATGCCGTGAGCAAGGCGCAGGGACGGCAACTGGCACTCATCACCTTTGGGGTGTCGCTCGGTCTGACCGCATTGTTTGGCCTCAAGCTGCTGGGAGCGTACTGAAATGGCGCACGACAACATTGGAAACAAGCGCCTTGTCGTCGGCGCGCATTACGGCCTGCGCGACTGGATGGCGCAGCGCGTCACTGCCGCGGTCATCGCGGTGTTCACCCTGGTCCTGCTGACGTATTTCCTCGCTCCCGGCCCGCTCGACTACGACCGCTGGCACGGCCTGTTTGCGCAGCAGTGGATGAAATTGCTGACCTTCGTCACGGTGCTGGCGCTGATCTATCACGTCTGGGTGGGGATGCGCGACATCTGGATGGATTACGTCAAACCCGTGTGGGTGCGGCTGCTGCTGCAGATCGGCACCATTGTGTGGCTATTGGCTTGCGCGGGCTGGGCCCTGCAAGTGTTGTGGAGAGCGTAAATGCAGGTCAGCAATCGCAAATTCGATGTGGTGGTGGTGGGCGCGGGCGGCTCGGGGCTGCGCTGTGCGCTGCAACTCGCGCGTGCCGGGCTGGATGTGGCGGTGCTGTCCAAGGTGTTTCCCACCCGTTCGCATACCGTGGCGGCGCAGGGCGGCATCGGCGCTTCTCTGGGCAACATGAGCGAGGACAACTGGTACTGGCACATGTTCGACACGGTCAAGGGCTCGGACTACCTGGGTGACCAGGACGCCATCGAGTTCATGTGCCGCGAGGCACCGAGCGTGGCCTACGAGCTGGAACACATGGGCATGCCCTTTGACCGCAACCCGGACGGCACCATCTACCAGCGGCCCTTCGGCGGTCACACCGCCAATTTCGGTGAAAAAGCGGTGCAGCGGGCCTGCGCTGCGGCGGATCGCACCGGCCATGCCATGCTGCATACGCTCTATCAGCAGAACGTGGCTGCGCGCACCCATTTCTTTGTGGAGTGGATGGCACTGGATCTGATTCGCGATGCCGAAGGCGACGTGCTCGGCGTGGTTGCACTCGAAATGGAAACCGGTGACGTCACCATTTTCGAGGGCAAGACCACGGTGCTGGCGACCGGCGGAGCAGGGCGTATCTTTGCCGCCAGCACCAACGCCTTCATCAATACAGGAGACGGACTGGGCATGGCGGCACGCGCCGGCATTCCGCTGCAGGACATGGAGTTCTGGCAGTTCCACCCCACCGGTGTGGCTGGCGCCGGGGTGCTGATCACCGAAGGCGTGCGCGGCGAGGGCGGCATTCTGCTCAACGCCAATGGCGAGCGCTTCATGGAGCGCTATGCCCCCACCTACAAGGACCTGGCGCCACGCGACTACGTCTCGCGCTCGATGGACCAGGAAATCAAGGAAGGGCGCGGCGCCGGGCCGCGCAAGGATCATGTGCTGCTCAAGCTCGACCACCTGGGCGCCGAGACCATCATGAAGCGGCTGCCGTCGATTCGCGACATCGCCATCCGCTTCGCCAATGTCGATCCGATCAAGGAGCCGATCCCGGTGGTGCCCACCATCCACTACCAGATGGGTGGCGTCCCGGCGAACATTCACAGCCAGGTGGTCGTGCCGCAAGGCGACAACGCCTCGGCGGTGGTTGGCGGGCTGTATGCCATTGGCGAGTGCTCGTGCGTGAGCGTGCATGGCGCCAATCGGCTGGGCACCAATTCCCTGCTCGATCTGATGGTGTTCGGCCGCTCGGCGGGCAACCACATCATCGCCAGCGAAGCGCACAAGCGTCCGCACAAGCCCCTGCCTGCCGGTGCCGCCGATCGCTCGCTGGCGCGTCTTGCCCAGCTCGACGCGTCCACGAGCGGCGAAGGCAGCCATGTCGTGGCCGATGCCATCCGCGCGGCGATGCAGACCCACTGTGGTGTGTTCCGCACCGAAAAACTCATGGCAGAAGGCGTGCAGGCCATTGCCGACATTGCGGCGCAGGTCGACCGCATCCATCTCAAGGACAAGTCCAGGGTGTTCAACACCGCCCGCATCGAAGCGCTGGAGGTCGACAACCTGATCGAGGTCGCCAAGGCCACCATCGTCTCGGCCGAAGCCCGCAAGGAAAGCCGTGGCGCGCACTACCACAACGACCACACCGAGCGCGATGATCAAGACTGGCTCAAGCACACCCTGTGGTGGCGCGAGGGCAACCGCCTGAGCTACAAGCCCGTGCAGCTCAAGCCCTTGACCGTCGAGCCCTTCAAGCCCAAGGCCCGCACATTCTGATGGATCAACCGCCCGCGTCATGGCGGGCACGAGGAGCGCACATGAGCGAGACGCGCAAGATGAAGTTTTCGATCTACCGTTACGACCCGGACAAGGACGCCCGGCCCCGGATGCAGGACTACGAGGTGACACTCCGGCACACCGACAAGATGCTGCTCGACGCCATCCAGCGCATCAAGTGGGATCTGGATGACTCGCTGTCCATCCGCCGTTCCTGCCGCGAAGGTGTGTGTGGCTCGGACGCGATGAACATCAACGGCAAGAACGGTCTGGCCTGCATCACCAATCTGCTCACCCTCAAGGAACCGGTGGTGCTCAAGCCGCTGCCGGGGCTGCCGGTGATCCGCGACCTGATCGTGGACATGACCCAGTTCTTCAACCAGTACCACTCGATCAAGCCGTATCTGGTCAACAACACCCCGCCGCCGGAAAAGGAACGGCTGCAAAGCCCTGCGGAGCGCGAGGAACTCAACGGCCTGTACGAGTGCATCCTGTGTGCGAGCTGCTCCACCTCCTGCCCGAGCTTCTGGTGGAACCCCGACAAGTTCGTCGGTCCGGCAGGTCTCTTGCAGGCCTACCGTTTCATTGCCGACAGCCGCGACGAAGCCACCGGCGAGCGGCTGGACAACCTGGAAGACCCCTACCGCCTGTTCCGCTGCCACACCATCATGAACTGCGTGGACGTGTGCCCGAAAGAACTCAATCCCACGCTCGCCATCAGCAAGATCAAGGAAATGATGGTGCGTCGCGCCGTCTGAACACGCCATGTTGCCAGCCGCCGCTCCCGCCGACGCCGCAGATCTGTCCCGGTTGCGCTGGCGTGCCCGTCGCGGCATGCTGGAAAACGACCTGATCCTGCAGCGCTATTTCTCGCAGTGCGAAGTCCCGTTGAGCACCGAAACGGTTTCCGCGCTGAATGCCTTGCTGGCGCTCGACGACAACACCCTGTTCGACCTGTTCCTGCGCAAGGAGCAACTCCCCAAAGAGCTGGATCAGCCACAGGTCCGAGAGTTGCTCGATGTGCTGCAGCGCTTGTGAATCCAGCACTCTCGTGTTTTGCATCATTCCGTCCTCGGAGTCAGGCTCCGGGAGCTTCAATACACAATCCCCGGAGATCAGAAAATGACCCCTTCAAGCGATAAAGCCACACTGACTTTCACGGACGGCGCGCCCAGTATCGATCTGCCGATCTACAAGGGCACCATCGGCCCGGACGTGATCGATATCCGCAAGCTCTATGGGCAGACCGGCAAGTTCACCTACGACCCGGGCTTTCTGTCCACAGCGTCGTGCAGCTCGGCCATTACCTACATCGACGGCGACAAGGGCGAACTGCTCTACCGCGGCTACCCCATCGAGCAGATCGCCGTGCAGTGCGATTACCTGGAGACCTGCTACCTCATCCTCTACGGCGAGCTGCCCAACGCCCAACAGAAGAAGGCGTTTGCCGACCGCGTGACCCAGCACACCATGGTGCACGAGCAGATGCAGTTCTTCCTGCGCGGTTTTCGCCGCGATGCGCATCCGATGGCGGTGCTCACCGGGCTGGTCGGCGCGATGTCGGCGTTCTACCCCGACTCGATCAACGTCAACGACCCCGAGCAGCGCGACATCTCGGCCATCCGCCTGATCGCCAAGATGCCTACGCTGGTGGCGATGGCCTACAAGTACAACATGGGCCAGCCCTATATGTACCCGCGCAATGAGCTGAGCTATGCCGGCAACTTCATGCGCATGATGTGGGCCACACCCTGCGAGGACTACGAGCCCAACCCGGTGATCGAGCGTGCGCTCGACCGCATCTTCATCCTGCACGCCGATCACGAGCAGAACGCCTCCACCTCCACGGTGCGGCTGTGCGCGTCCAGTGGCACCAACCCCTTCGCGGCCATCGCGGCCGGTGTGGCCTGCCTGTGGGGTCCGGCGCATGGCGGCGCCAACGAAGCCTGCCTGAACATGCTCGACGAGATCCAGGCGCAGGGCGGGGTGGCCAAGATCGGCGAGTTCATCGAAAAGGTCAAGGACAAGAACTCCTCGGTGCGGCTGATGGGTTTTGGTCACCGCGTCTACAAGAACTACGACCCGCGCGCCAAGCTCATGCGCGAAACCTGCCATGAAGTGCTCGACGCCCTCGGCCTGCACAACGACCCGCTGTTCAAGCTGGCCATGACCCTGGAGAAAATCGCACTGGAAGACGACTACTTCATCCAGCGCAAGCTCTATCCGAATGTCGACTTCTACTCCGGCATCGTGCAGAAGGCCATCGGCGTGCCGGTGTCGCTGTTCACCGCCAATTTTGCGCTGGCGCGCACCGTGGGCTGGATTGCACAGCTCAACGAAATGCTCACCGACCCGGAATACAAGATCGGTCGCCCGCGACAGTTGTTCACGGGCGCGGTGCGCCGGGACATCAAACCCCTCGCAGAACGCGGCTGAGCAGCAAACTTTGCAGGGCCAGCACCGGGACCGCGCGTTGCGCGGTCTTTTTCCTGGTGGCGAATCTGGCCATTCAGCCTGGTGCCGCAGGTGGCAGGAGCATCACCAGTTTGTATTCCGGGTGCAGGGCGGCGCGCAGGGTCAGTTGCTCATAGACCAGGCGCCCGTGCCGGGGATGCCGAAAACCGCGTTCGCCGCCTTCGCGCTCCTGCACGTCATTGAGTTTCCACAGCGCTGAAAACTCCGCGCTGCCTGCGCTGAGCTCGTCGATCAAATCGCGCAGGGGGGCGGCCTGCAAACGCCCCCCGCAATCCGCACGGAACTCCGCCACCAGCCGCTGCGAGCGCACCGACCAGTTCTCGATCAGATCGCGGGCCTGCGGGTTGAAAAACAGAAACCGCAGCAGATTGGGTGGAGTCCCGGCGCGTTCGCCTTCCAGGGGAGCCTGCCATCCAAGAAAAAGATCGGCGGCCTGGGGGTTGCCGGCCACCACGTCCCAGCGCGGATTGAGCACATAGGCGGGATGCCCAATCGCGTGCACGCTGCGCAGCACCGCGTCGATTGCCTTGGGCGGCGCGACCGGCGCACTGGGATCGCGCCGCCGCGCCAGCTCGAACAGATAGGCGCGCTCTGCTGCGGTGAGTTGCAGCGCCTGCGCCAGTCGCTCCAGGGTCTTGGTCGACGCGGCAACCTCCCGGCCCTGCTCCAGCCAGGTGATCCAGGTGGCGCTGACGCCGCACAGCGCGGCGAGTTCCTCCCGGCGCAGGCCGGGCGCGCGGCGACGGCCCGTTGCGGGCAGGCCTGCCGCCGCAGGCGACAGGCGGTTGCGGTGCAGTCGAATGAACTCGCCAAGCAAGCGATTGCCCGGATGTGGATCGGTCGGAGTCGTCGGTGCAGGGATGGACATGGCAGATGCGCAGAAGTGGCTTGCACAGGCTGGTGCATTTTTATACCAGGATATTTTTTCATCTTGTACCAGGAAATGGATGCCTTTATCTTTTGTCTAGCGCCGCATGACAGCGGCAGGGTCCAGAGGGCATCGCATGAAACAGCACGCATTGACCGCACAACAGTTTGGCACCACGGCACAGGCCTATCTGTCCAGCGCCGTGCATGCGCAGGGAGACGACTTGCGCCGTCTCGGTGCGCTGGTGCGGCAGTTGCAAGCGGGCAGCGCGCTGGACCTCGGTTGCGGGGCGGGCCATGCCAGTTTCGCCCTGGCTGCTGCTGGAGCGCAGGTCACCGCCGTCGACCTTGCTTCCGAAATGCTGGAGATCGTTGCGGGCGAGGCGGCGGCGCGGCAGTTGACCGGGCTGCGCACGCAACAGGCATCGGTCGATGCCCTGCCGTTTGACGCGGGCCGTTTCGACCTGGTGGTCACCCGCTTTTCCGCGCATCACTGGCTCGATGTCGTGGCGGCGCTGCGCGAGGCGCGCCGGGTGATCAAGCCGAGCGGAACGTTGGTCATCATCGATGTCGTGGCGCCGGAGTCGCCCCTGTGCGACACCCTGCTGCAGACCGTGGAAATCCTGCGCGACGCCTCGCATGTGCGCGATTACCGCCTGTCCGAATGGCGCGAACTGCTCCGACAGGCCGGGTTCGCCGTGCCCAGGACGGACGACTGGGCGCTGACCATGGAATTTGCATCATGGGTGGCCCGCATGCGCGTGCCGGAACTGCGGGTGCAGGCCATTCGCGATGTGTTCGCACAAGCGCCGCAGGAAGCGCGTGCAGCGTTTCGCCTGCAGTCGGACGGCTCGTTCGATCTGCCGGTCGCATGGATGCAGACCAAGCCGAACGCAGGATGAACCGCTCCAACTAAAATCAACTTTTGATGACAAGTCTTGCGCGCGTCAAGCGCCAGACTGAGGAGAAACCAATGGGCCGAACGCTGTACGACAAACTGTGGGACGAGCATGTGGTGCGCTCGGAAGAAGACGGCACCGCGCTGCTCTATATCGACCGCCATCTGGTGCACGAAGTCACCAGCCCGCAGGCGTTTGAAGGGTTGCAGCTCGCCGGACGCAAAGTCTGGCGTCTGAGCGCCAATCTGGCGGTGGCCGACCACAATGTGCCGACCACGGACCGCTCGGAAGGCATTGCCGACCCGATCTCGCGTCTGCAGGTCGAGACCCTCGACGCCAATTGTGCGGCCAACGGCATCACCGAGTTCCGCATGAACGACCGGCGCCAGGGCATCGTGCATGTCATCGGCCCCGAGCAAGGCGCCACCCTGCCAGGCATGACCGTGGTCTGCGGCGACTCGCACACCAGCACCCACGGCGCGTTCGGCGCGCTGGCGTTCGGCATCGGCACCAGCGAGGTCGAGCATGTGCTGGCCACGCAGACGCTGCTGGCGCCCAAGATGAAGAACATGCTGGTGCGGGTGGACGGCCCGCTGCCTGCGGGCTGCCGCGCCAAGGACATCGCGCTGGCCATCATCGGCAAGATCGGCACCGCCGGGGGCACGGGCTACACCATCGAGTTTGCCGGCAGCACCATTTCCGCGCTGTCGATGGAAGGCCGCATGACCCTGTGCAATATGGCGATCGAAGCCGGCGCCCGCGCCGGGCTGGTGGCGGTGGATGACACCACCATCAACTACGTGCGCGGCCGTCCCTTCGCGCCCACCGGCGTGGCCTGGGACATGGCGGTGCAATACTGGCGCGGCCTGCATACCGATGCGGACGCAACATTCGACCGTGTGGTCACGCTCGACGCCCGCGAATTGGTGCCGCAGGTCACCTGGGGCACCTCGCCCGAAATGGTGCTGCCGATCGATGCCCGCGTGCCGGATCCCGACAAGGAGAAAGACGCCAACAAGCGCTCGGCCATGGAGCGTGCGCTCACCTACATGGGTCTGGAGCCGAACAAGGCCATCGCCGACATCCGCATCGACAAGGTGTTCATCGGTTCGTGCACCAACTCGCGCATCGAAGACCTGCGCGATGCCGCGCAAGTGGTGGCCGGTCGGCACATCGCCACCAATGTGCGTCAGGCCCTGGTGGTGCCGGGTTCTGGCCTGGTGAAAGCGCAGGCCGAGGCCGAAGGGCTGGACAAGATTTTCAAGGCCGCCGGTTTCGAGTGGCGCGAGCCCGGCTGTTCCATGTGCCTGGCCATGAACGCCGACCGCCTGGAGCCGGGCGAGCGCTGCGCGTCCACCTCCAACCGGAACTTCGAGGGGCGGCAGGGCGCGGGCGGCCGTACCCATCTGGTCAGCCCGGCAATGGCTGCGGCAGCGGCCATCGCCGGACATTTTGTCGATGTGCGCAAACTCTGACCCATCCACCCGTGTTTTTCAGGAGATCGAAATGAAACCTCTGCTGTCCATTCTTCTGCTTGCCGCCACGCTGCTTTCCCTGTCCGCCTGCAATACCGTGGCGGGCGTGGGCCAGGATCTCAAGGCGGGTGGCCAGGCCATCACCAACGCGGCTGACAAGTCGAAATAACTCGCCAACACCGCGGCAGCGCGGACACACACCATGGAAAAATTCGTCGTCCACAAGGGACTTGTCGCGCCAATGGATCGCGACAACGTCGACACCGACGCCATCATCCCCAAGCAGTTCCTGAAGTCGATTCATCGCACCGGATTCGGCCCCAATCTGTTCGACGAATGGCGCTATCTCGACCACGGCGAACCCGGGCAAGACCCGGCCTCGCGCAAGCCCAACCCAGATTTTGCGCTCAATCAGCCGCGCTACCAGGGCGCAAGCATCCTGCTGGCGCGCGACAACTTCGGTTGTGGTTCCTCGCGCGAGCACGCGCCCTGGGCGCTGCAGCAATATGGCTTTCGCGCCATCATTGCCAGCAGCTTTGCCGACATCTTCTACAACAACTGCTTCAAGAATGGCGTGCTGCCCATCGTGCTGTCCAAGATGCAAGTGGCGCGGCTGTTTGACGAACTCTATGGTTTCGTCGGCTACACCCTGACCATCGACCTGCCGCGGCAGGTCGTGGTCAAGCCCGATGGCACCGAACTCCCCTTCGAGGTGGGTGACTTCCGCAAGCACTGCCTGATCAACGGACTGGACGACATCGGCCTGACTCTCGCCCATGCGCAGGAAATCCGCGCCTATGAGGCCGAACGCCTGGCACGCATGCCCTGGCTCGACAACCGCATTCTTTAACGCCTACGCGAACTTTGCTCATGAACATTGCCGTATTGCCCGGGGACGGAATCGGGCCCGAGATCATTGCCGAGGCCGTCAAGGTGCTCCAGCGCATTGCGCAGGACGGATTCGACTTCACCTTCGAGTTCGCCCCGGTCGGCGGCGCGGCCTATGCCGCCAGCGGCCATCCGCTGCCCCAGTCGACGCTTGACCTGGCCAAGGCCGCCGATGCCGTGCTGTTCGGGGCGGTGGGCGACTGGAAATACGACACCCTGGAGCGCCACCTGCGCCCCGAGCAGGCCATCCTCGGCCTGCGCAAGAACCTGGGGCTGTTCGCCAATCTGCGCCCGGCCATCCTGTACCCCGAACTGGCCGATGCCTCCAGCCTCAAGCCCGAGGTGGTGTCGGGGCTGGACATCCTGATCGTGCGCGAACTCACCGGCGACATCTATTTTGGCCAGCCGCGTGGCCGCCGCTCCGCGCCCGATGGCGCCTTTGCCGGAGAGCCCGAGGCCTTCGACACCATGCGCTACAGCCGCCCGGAAATCGAGCGCATCGCGCATGTGGCGTTCAAGGCGGCGCAAGGCCGCAGCAAACACCTGACCAGCGTGGACAAGGCCAATGTGCTGGAGACCTTCCAGTTCTGGAAGGAGATCGTCAGCGAGGTCGGCAAACAATATCCCGACGTGCAGCTCGATCACATGTATGTCGACAACGCGGCGATGCAACTGGTCAAGGCGCCGAAAAAGTTCGATGTCATCGTCACCGGCAATCTGTTCGGCGACATCCTCTCTGATGAAGCGTCGATGCTCACCGGTTCGATCGGCATGCTGCCCTCGGCCTCGCTCAACGAAAAAGGGCAGGGCCTGTACGAGCCCAGCCATGGCAGCGCACCCGACATCGCCGGTCAGGGCATTGCCAATCCGCTGGCCACCATTCTGAGCGCAGCGATGATGCTGCGGCATTCCCTGGGGCTGGGCGAACAGGCAGAGCGCATCGAGGCAGCAGTGCGCAAGGCGCTGGCGCAGGGGCTGCGCACGCCCGATATCCATGCGCCTGGCATGCAGAAGGTCGGCACCGCACAGATGGGCGATGCGGTGGTGGCGGCGCTGGGCTGAGCGGCGCATTGAAAACACAACGAACGACGGATGGAATGATGGCAACGACTCTGGTGGGTTTGGTGGGATGGCGCGGCATGGTGGGCTCGGTGCTGATGCAGCGCATGCGCGAGGAGGGTGATTTCGACCTGATCGAGCCGCTGTTTTTCAGCACCAGCAATGCCGGCGGCAAGGCCCCGGCGGAAGCGAAAAACGAAACCGTCCTGCACGACGCGCACGACCTGGAGCAACTGCGGCGCTGCGACATCATCCTCACCGCGCAGGGCGGTGACTACACCACCGCAGTGTTCGACAAGCTGCGCGCCTCGGGCTGGAGCGGGCACTGGATCGACGCCGCGTCCACGCTGCGCATGCGCGAGGATTGCGTGATCATCCTCGATCCGGTCAACCGCCCGGTGATCGACGCCGCGCTGTCCCAGGGCGGGCGCAACTGGATCGGCGGCAACTGCACGGTGAGCTGCATGCTCATGGGCGTGGGCGCGCTGTACAAGGCCGGGCTGGTCGAGTGGATGACCAGCATGACCTACCAGGCGGCATCGGGCGGCGGCGCACAGCACATGCGCGAATTGCTCACCCAGTTCGGCACCCTCAACGCTGCAGTCAAACCCCTGCTCGACGACCCGGCTTCGGCCATTCTCGAGATCGACCGCGACGTGCTGGCAGCGCAAAAGGCGCTCGATGCAGCGCAGACCCAGCATTTCGGCGTGCCGCTGGCCGGCAGCCTGATTCCTTGGATCGACAAGGATCTGGGCAACGGCGTGTCGCGCGAGGAATGGAAGGGCGGCGCAGAGACCAACAAGATCCTCGGCCAGGGCGCAGGCTTTGGTTCGCACGCGGTGCCGGTCGATGGGTTTTGCGTGCGCATCGGCGCGATGCGCTGCCACAGCCAGGCGCTGACCTTCAAGCTCAAGAAGGATGTACCGCTCGACGAGATCGAAGGCATGATCGCAGCCGACAACGCCTGGGTGCGGGTCGTTCCCAACGAGCGCGAGGCCACCATGCAGCAACTCACTCCGGTTGCCGTGACCGGCACGATGCAGATCCCGGTGGGCCGTCTGCGCAAACTGGCGATGGGCCCGGAGTATCTGGGCGCGTTCACCGTGGGCGACCAGTTGCTGTGGGGCGCTGCCGAACCGCTGCGCCGCATGTTGCGCATTCTGCTCGAGCGCCATTGAACACCCCTGCGGTTCCTTGAGGACCGTGGCATCGCAGCGGTTCTGAAATCGCCGGAATGCCACAGTTGCAGGGCTTGCGCCCGGCTGTCTTCGCGCATCAACTTGTCAGCCTAATTTGTTGATGATATGGTGAAATTTGACGCAATTTATCGCTGCAACCGCAGGGAAATGCGCACATTCGAATTCACCAAAATTGGGGGGCAGCCGACATGCTGCGATTGAACACTCGACGCCTGGCCCTGGCAATCGCCCTGGGCGCAACTGCTGGGCAAGCCTACGCGTTCGGCCTGGGGGGACTCAAGGTGCAATCTGCCTTGGGCCAGCCGCTGAGGGCGGAGATCGACATCACCCAGTTGAGCGCCGATGAGGCCTCGTCGCTGAAAGTCGGCGTTGCACCGCCGGATGCGTTCCAGGCTGCAAAGCTGCAGTACAGCAGCGCCTTGTCCGGTATCCGCATCAAGCTCGAGCGCAGTCCCGATGGCCGCCCCTATCTGAGCGTCACTTCGAGCAGTCCGATCAACGAGCCTTTTCTGGACCTGCTGATCCGCGCGCAGTGGTCGAGCGGACAGATCAGTCGGGATTACACCCTGTTGCTCGATCCGCCCAATTTCCAGGCGGCGCCCAGCACCGCGCAAGTGCCGGTACAGACGCCATCGGCGCTGGCGCCAGCCCCCGCGCCATCGGTCGCTGCCACTCCGGCCATGCCGTCTGCCCCTGCGCTGCAGATGCCGACAGCGCCCGTGGTCAAGCCCAAACCAGGCGGCAGGCCCGCCGCCGTCCAAGGTCAGTACGTGGTCAAGCGCGGCGACACCCTGGGCAAGATCGCCGCCGCGTCGGGGGTCGAAGCCGTTTCGCTCGACCAGATGCTGACCGCGATCTACCGCGCCAACCAATCGGCTTTCATCGACGGAAACATCAACCTGTTGAAGGCCGGTGCGGTGTTGCAGATGCCGAGCGCCGAACAGGCGCAAGGCATTCCCCAGCAGGAAGCGCGGCGTTTCGTGGTCACCCAGAGCGAGAATTTCAACGCCTACCGTCGTCGTCTTGCCGAGATGGGCGGGCAGGCCAAGCCGCAGGCGCAGCAATCGCAGCGCGAGGCCACTGGCAAGGTGCAGGCGCAGGTACAGGAACCTGCATCCACCGGCGCACAGGCGGAAAGCAAGCTCAAGCTCAGCAAGGCGGAGGTGGCAACCCAGGGCGCGCCCAACAAGGCGCAGCAGATCGCCGAGCAGAAGCAGGCAGCACTGGATGAACAAAAAATCAAGCAGCTGCAAAAAAATGTCGACGAACTGACCGCCCTGTCCAAACAGGCGCAGACCGTTGCCGCCGCCAAGCCGCAGACTGCTGCACCAACCGTTGCTGCGGTGGCGAGCAAGGCAGCTGCGGCGGCCACGGTGCCTGTGGCGAGTCCTGTTCCGGCGTCTGCGGCCAAGCCTGCTGCGGCGCCGAGCGCGGCCGCTGCAGCTTCGGCGGTCAAGGCGGCCTCTGCGCCGCATGCGGCCTCGGCTCCCGCACCAGCATCAGCGCCCGCCCCGTCGCCCGCAGTCAAGCCCGCAGCGCCCAAAGTCAGCAAGCCAGCCCCTGTCGAGCAGGAAAGCTTCTTCAGCAGTCTGCTGTCCAATCCCTTGCTGTTGCCCGCCGGGGGAGGGCTGGTGGTCCTGCTGCTCTTGCTGGCCTGGCTGGCGCAGCGCAAGAAGGCATCCAAGTCGCAGCGCGATGTGTCGGTGTTCGACAGCCGCATGAGCGTGGCCGACAGTTTCTTTGGCGGTACGGGTGGCGAGCGCGTGGATACGCGCAACGGCAACATGAGCTCCACTTTCTCCTCCAGCCAGCTCGACACCAACGATGTCGATCCGGTTGCCGAGGCAGACGTTTACCTGGCCTACGGGCGCGACCTGCAGGCTGAGGAAATTCTGAAAGAGGCGGTCAAGGCCAATCCGGACCGTCTGGCCGCACGCCTCAAGCTGCTTGAAATCTATGCCAAGCGCAAGGATTCGCGCTCGTTTGAAGTGGGCGCGGCCGAGTTGTTCGCGCTCACCCAGGGGGTCGGCGAAGACTGGAAGCGCGCGCAGGATCTCGGGCGCAGTCTGGATCCGGTCAATCCGCTCTATCACAACACGGTGATGCCCAGCACGCTGGGCAACCCGTCCACCATGCCGCAGACCGAGTTCCCGGTGGCCACCCCCACGGCGCTGGCCGCGCTGACGCCGCAGACCTTGCCCAGTACCGAAATGCTGTCCGGGGTGGAAACGGCTGCGGCCAAGCAGTCCCTGCCTGAGCATCTGGATCTCGATTTGAGTTTGCCCGTTGCCGAGCCTGCCCCCGCCGCGGCGCCGAAGGCGGCAGCCCCGCTGTCGGTTCCCACGCTGCCGGAACTCGACACACCGGCTGCTGCGCCCAGCTCGAAACAAGCCGGCGCTCGATCGGAGAATGAAGATTTCCTGATGTCCGGCGGGCTTGATTTCAATATGCCCTCGGACTTTGGCGCTCCAGCCTCCACGCTGGCCGCTGCAGACGCTGGCAAGGTCGCCGAACCGGCCCCGCATGACAACGGCATGGAGTTCGATCTCAGCAGCATTTCTCTGCAGGACGCCGAGCCCAAGGCATCCGCCGAGTCGTACGACACCCTGCCCAAGCTGGAGCCACAGTTCAGCGAATCCAAACCTTCGCTCGACCTGCGTCTGGAACTGGCCGCCGAGAGCATGGCGATTGGCGACACCGAATCGGCGCGCAACCTGCTGGGTGAGGTGATCGCCGAGGGGGATCCGCAACTGAAAAAGCGTGCACAGGACATGCTCGACAAGCTTGGCCGCTGAGTCGTTGCCGCAGCATTCTTTTGATGCGCAGACCCTGCAGGCCGGGCACCGCGTGGTGCTCGGCCTGAGTTACAACGGTTCGTCCTATTGCGGCTGGCAAAGTCAGCCGGGCTCCTGCGGCGTGCAGGATCATCTGGAGCATGCGCTCGCACAATTTCTCGGCTGCGCAACGCGCGTCCATTGTGCGGGGCGCACCGATGCCGGTGTGCATGCGGTCGGTCAGGTGGTGCATTTCGACACGCCCCTGACGCGTGAGGCATCCTCCTGGGTGCGAGGTGTCAACGCCTTTCTGCCGCGGGACATCGCGGTGCAATGGGCGCGCACCCAGGTCAGTGCGGCTTTCGATGCGCGACGCAGCGCCTGGCAGCGCCGTTACCGCTACGTTCTGCGCAACCATGCCGTGCGTCCCGCGCTCGATCAGGGGCGGGTCGGCTGGACGCACCGGCCACTCGACCTGGATCGCCTGCGCGAAGCCGCGCAATGCCTGATCGGCGAGCATGATTTCAGCGCCTTTCGTTCCAGCGAATGCCAGGCACTGAGCCCAGTGAAAACCCTGCATGCGATCGAGATCGCCAAGCTGGGCGACCATGTGGTGTTCGATGTGCGGGCCAACGCCTTTCTGCATCACATGGTGCGCAATCTGGTGGGCAGTCTGCTGGCCGTCGGCAATGGTTCCAAGCCTGTATCCTGGCTTGCGGAGGTGCTTCAAAGCCGCGACCGTGGTCTGGCGGCGCCGACCTTCATGCCCGACGGCCTTTATTTTCTCGGCCCGGATTACCCGGCAGAATTCAACCTTCCCGAACCCCCGCGCCAGATCGGCCTGCTTGTGTGATCTCCGATGTCTGACACCCTCCCTCCAACCCGCATGTCGCACCGTACCCGCGTCAAGATTTGCGGCATCACCCGCGTGGAAGACGCGCTGGCTGCCGCGCATGCAGGAGCAGATGCCATCGGCCTGGTGTTCTATCCGCCAAGTCCGCGCCATGTCACGCTGACGCAGGCCCGCGAGATTGTGGCCAGCCTCCCGCCCTTCGTCTCTGTCGTCACCCTGTTCGTGAATGCAGCGCCGCAGTTCGTCGAGGACGTGATCGCCCAGCTGCGCCCGGCGCTGCTGCAGTTCCACGGCGACGAAACCCCGCAGGACTGCACCCGCTATGCATACCCCTACATCCGCGCGGCGCGCATGCGCGAAGGGCTGGATTTGTTAGACTTCGCTTCTCGTTTTTCCACATCTCAAGCCCTCGTTCTGGACACGGATCAGCCCGGATACGGCGGCGGCGGCGAGGTCTTCGATTGGTCACGCATTCCCGCAAACGTCGCGCTTCCCCTCGTTTTGTCTGGTGGGTTGCATGCTGCAAATGTGACGCCTGCCATCAGGCGGGTACGTCCCTGGGCAGTTGACGTCAGTTCTGGCGTCGAAGCGTCCAAGGGCATCAAGAGCGCGCAGCGCATCGCCGAATTCATTGCGGCGGTTCGCGCTGCTGACCTGTAGATTGCGCGCCGGCGGATCATCTTCCCGGCGCCAGACGAGATCCCACCATGTTCACCTATGCCTATCCCGACGCCAGCGGCCACTTCGGCCCCTATGGCGGCAGCTTCATCGCCGAAACCCTGAGCCACGCGCTGGAAGAACTGCAGGTGGCTTACGACCACTACAAGAATGACCCGGCATTCATCGCCGAATACCGTTATGAACTCAAGCATTTTGTCGGACGTCCCAGCCCCATCTATCACGCTGCCCGGCTGAGCGACAAACTGGGCGGCGCGCGCATCTACCTCAAGCGCGAAGACCTCAACCACACCGGCGCGCACAAGATCAACAACACCATCGGCCAGGCCATGCTGGCCCGGCGCATGGGCAAGCCACGGGTGATTGCCGAAACCGGCGCGGGGCAGCACGGCGTGGCCACGGCCACCATCGCTGCGCGCTACGGCATGGAGTGCGTGGTGTACATGGGCAGCGAGGATGTCAAGCGCCAGTCGCCCAATGTCTACCGCATGAATCTGCTGGGCGCGCGCGTGGTGCCGGTCGAGTCGGGGAGCAAGACGCTCAAGGACGCGCTCAACGAAGCGCTGCGCGACTGGGTCACCCATGTCGAAAACACCTTCTACATCATCGGCACCGTGGCCGGGCCGCACCCCTACCCGCAGATGGTGCGCGATTTCCAGCGGGTGATCGGTGACGAGTGTCTGGAGCAGATGCCCGAAATGACGGGCCGCCAGCCCGATGCTGTCATTGCCTCCGTCGGCGGCGGCAGCAATGCCATGGGAATTTTCTATCCCTATATTGCGCATGAAAAGGTACGGCTCATCGGGGTCGAGGCCGCAGGCCTGGGGCTGGAGACGGGCAAGCACGCGGCCTCGCTTTCGGCGGGCACGCCCGGTGTGCTGCACGGCAACCGCACCTACCTGCTGCAGGACGCCAACGGCCAGATCATCGAAACCCATTCGGTATCCGCCGGACTCGACTACCCCGGCGTCGGGCCCGAGCATGCATGGCTCAAAGACCTCGGCCGCGCCGAATATGTGGGCATCACCGACGACGAGGCGCTTGCGGCGTTTCACGAACTCTGTCGGACCGAGGGCATCATTCCGGCGCTGGAATCGAGCCATGCCCTGGCACATGCCATCAAGCTGGCGCCGCAGATGCGCCCCGACCAGACCCTCCTGGTCAATCTGTCCGGACGCGGAGACAAGGACATCAACACCGTGGCCGAGCGCGAGGGGGTGAGTTTCGACACCCTGTTTGCCCGCCAGCCGGGAGTCCCGGCATGAACCGCATCGACCAACGCTTCGCCCAGCTCCGCGCGCAGGGCCGCAAGGCGCTCATTCCGTATATCGCCGCGGGCGATCCCTCCGCTGCTGTCACGGTCGACGTGATGCACGCCCTGGTGCAGGGCGGTGCCGATGTGATCGAACTCGGGGTGCCGTTTTCCGATCCGATGGCCGATGGCCCGGTGATCCAGCGCGCCACCGAGCGGGCCATTGCGCGGGGCATCGGTCTGCCGCAGGTGCTCGATTTCGTGCGGGAGTTTCGCCGCACGGATGCGGTGACCCCGGTCGTGCTGATGGGCTACGCCAACCCGGTGGAGCGCTACGGCGTGGATGCCTTCGTTGCTGCGGCCAAGACTGTGGGGATCGATGGCGTGCTCATCGTCGACTACCCGCCTGCGGAGAGCGAGGCGTTCGCCGCCGCGCTCAGGGCGGTGGACATCGCCCCCATTTTCCTGCTCGCCCCCACCAGCACGGAGGCACGCATGGCGGATGTGGGCCGTATCGCCAGCGGCTATGTGTACTACGTCTCGCTCAAGGGCGTGACGGGCGCGGGGCACCTGGACACATCCGCAGTGGCGGCCATGCTGCCGCGCATCCGGGCCCATGTGCAGGTGCCCGTGGGAGTAGGATTTGGCATCCGCGACGCGCAGACCGCGCGTGCGATCGGCGAACTGGCCGACGCCGTGGTCATCGGCTCGCGACTGATCGAACTGATGGAGGCGCAGCCCGCAGAGCACGCTGCGACTGTTGCGCGCGGTTTCATCCAAGACATTCGCCAGGCGCTGGACGCCTGAGGAGAAACAGGCATGAGTTGGCTCGAAAAGCTCCTTCCCCCCAAGATTCAACAGACCAGCCCCCAGGACCGGCGCCAGGTGCCCGAGGGACTGTGGGTCAAGTGCCCATCGTGCGAAACCGTGCTGTACAAATCGGATCTGGAACTCAACCAGAACGTCTGCCCGAAGTGCAGCCACCACATGCGGATCGGCGCCCGGGCGCGGCTCGACGCGCTGCTCGACGGCGAGGGTCGGTATGAAATCGGCCAGGAGGTGCTGCCGGTCGACCCGCTGAAATTCAAGGACAGCCGCAAGTATCCAGACCGTCTCAAGGAAGCACTGGAAAACACCCAGGAGACCGATGCGCTGGTGGTCATGGGCGGCGCCATTCAGACCCTGCCGGTGGTCGTGGCCTGCTTCGAATTCGAGTTCATGGGCGGGTCGATGGGCTCGGTGGTGGGCGAGCGTTTCGTGCGCGGCGTGCAGGCGGCCATCGAGCAGAAGGTGCCGTTCATCTGCTTCACCGCCACGGGCGGGGCGCGCATGCAGGAGGGGCTGCTCAGCCTGATGCAGATGGCCAAGACCAACGCCGCGCTCACCCGACTGTCGGCAGCCGGATTGCCCTTCATCAGTGTGCTCACCGATCCGACCATGGGTGGAGTGTCGGCCAGCTTTGCCTTCATCGGCGACGTGGTGCTCGCCGAACCCAAGGCGCTGATCGGCTTCGCGGGGCCACGCGTGATCGAAAACACCGTGCGCGAAAAGCTGCCCGAGGGCTTCCAGCGCGCCGAGTTCCTGCTGCAGAAAGGTGCGGTCGACCGCATCGTCGATCGCCGCGAGCTGCGCGCCGAGCTGGCGCAGATGCTGGCCATCCTGCTGCGACAGCCTGCCGAGGCCATCGCTTCCTGATCCTTTTTCAGTACGCCGTGCGCCAGCCAGCTGGCGGCGGCTCTGCTGCATGTCCTCCACACCTCATACTCTGGACGGCTGGCTGGCTCATGCCGAAACCTTGCATGCCCGCGCCATCGATCTGGGGTTGGAGCGGGTACGCGCGGTGAGCGCCGCCATGGGGCTGCGCTTTGCCTGTCCGGTGATCACCGTGGCGGGAACCAATGGCAAGGGTTCGACCGTGGCCATGCTCGAATCCATTCTGCTCGCCGCCGGCTACCGGGTGGGTGCATACACCTCGCCGCATCTGGTGCATTTCGAGGAACGCTGTCGCATCGGCGGCCGTCCGGTCGATGCGCAGGCCTTGCTGCCGCATTTTGCCGCGGTCGAGCAGGCGCGCCATGCCGCAGGGCAGGGAGTGGCGGTGAGCCTGAGCTATTTCGAGTTCACCACCCTGGCGATCTTGTCGCTGCTGGCGGCGCAGCAGCTCGACGCAGTGCTCCTCGAAGTCGGTCTGGGCGGACGGCTGGATGCGGTGAATGTCATCGACACCGACTGCGCCATCCTCACCAGCATCGACCTCGACCACATGGAGTTTCTGGGGCCGGACCGCGAGTCCATCGGGCGGGAGAAAGCGGGCATCATGCGTCCCGGCAAACCGGCCATCGTCAGCGACCCGCAGGCACCGCAGTCGGTGCGCGACCATGCGCAGGCCATCGGCGCCGATCTGCGGCTGGCCGGGCGCGACTTTCACTACACCCATCTGCCGCAGCAGTGGGGCTGGCAGGGCCGCGCGCAGCGACGACACAGCCTGGCGTTTCCGGCGCTGCGCGGCGCCAACCAACTGCTCAACGCCAGCGGCGTGCTCGCCGCGCTGGAAGCGCTGCAGGCGGTGCTGCCCGTGGCGGCGCAGGCGGTGCGCGAGGGGTTTGTGCGGGCGGAGCTTCCCGGACGCTTTCAGGTGCTGGCGGGCCAACCGACCCTGGTGCTCGATGTCGGTCACAATCCGCACGCCATTGCCGTCCTGGCCGAAAACCTCGACAGCATGGGCTACTTTCCCGTCACCCATGCGGTATTCGGCGCCATGGCGGACAAGGACATCGCGGGCATGCTGCGGCGCATGCTGCCTCTGGTGGACGTCTGGCATCTGTGCGACCTGCCGACACCGCGCGCCGCGCAGGCGCAGCAGATTGCCGCGCACCTGCGCGCGCTGCAGCCGGCCGCCCGCATTCACACCCATGCCAGCCCGCTGGAGGCGCTGCGCGCAGCGGCGGCAGCAGTGGATCTGGCCGATAGAATCGTGGTGTTCGGCTCCTTCTACACCGTGGGTGGTGTGATGCAGGAGGGGCTGCCCCGCCTTCATGGCAAGCATCTGGGCCCTTCCCCGCAATGACTTTCGGCGCACCACGCAACTCTGCCCGTCGCTCCAACCGGGGCGACGCTTCGGACACCCAAAGCCAGGACAGCCTGCGCGCCCGCGCCCGCCGGCGGCTGATCGGCGCGGTGGCGCTGGTGCTGCTGGGGGTGATCGTGTTTCCGCTGGTGTTCGACTCCAAACCCAGGCCAGTGCCGTCGACCATTGCGCTCGACATTCCTTCGCAGAGCAAGGCGCCAGGTCTGTCCGTCCCGGCGTCCGCGCCCATGCTCGCTGCAGCGTCGGCTGTCGCGGTGCCCTCTGGCGAACGCGCCGCAGTGACCCAGCCAGCCAGCACTCCAGCCGTGGCGCCCAAGCCCGTGTCATCTGCGGCAGGTGGCGTGGTGGCGCCCAAACCCGTGCCGGTGGCACCAGTTGCTTCGGTGGCACCGGCTGCACCCGTCGCGGAAGCCCCGCCAAAGCCGACCGTGACGCCTGAAGCGCCTCCTTCCGTGGCGAAGCCTGCTCCGGCACCGAAGCCGCAGCCCGCGCCACAGCAAACCAGGGAACTGGCCAGTGCGCGCCAGGCGCTGGCTGCGCTGGAGGGCAAGTCGCCCGATCAGATTTCGGTTGCGCAGGCCGAGGCGGCCCTGGCACACAACAAGCAGTCGGCACAGCAGGACGCGGCGCCGTCGAATGCGCGGTTTGTGGTGCAGGCCGGGGCGTTTGCCGACGCCCATGCCGCGCAGACCGTGCGCAACAAAATCGAGAAGGCAGGATTCAAAACCTACACGCAGGTGGTCGATACGCCGCAGGGCAAGCGGGTGCGGGTGCGGGTTGGCCCCTTTGCCTCGCGCGAGGATGCCGAACGCGCCTTGCACAAGCTCCAGGCGCTTGGCCTTGGCGGTGCGGTGTTGACGTTGTGAGCCCGCTGGATTGGTTTCTGCTCGTGGTGGTGGGCTTGAGTGTGCTGATCAGCCTGTTGCGCGGGGCGGTGTATGAAATTGTCACGCTGCTGGGCTGGATCGGCGGCGTCTGGTTCTCGGCGCATTTTGCGCCTGCCATCGGTGCAAGGTATCTGCAGGCCATCGACAATGCCGAGATGCGATTGCTGGCCGCGTATGCGATGTGTTTCATCGTGGTGGTGCTGAGCGCGGGAATTCTCGCGTCCTTGCTGAGGTTGTTGCTCCGAGCCTCGGGACTGGGTGTTTTCGACCGCAGCATGGGCGCGCTGATCGGTCTGGTCAAGGGCGTGGCGTTGTCGCTGCTGCTGGTGGCGCTGGCGGCGCAGACCGCGCTGGCGCAAAGCGCCATGTGGAAGGGCGCGGTGCTCATTCCCCCGGCGCAATCCCTGCTGCTGGCCATTCGTCCCTGGTTGCCTGCGGCTTTTGTCAGCCACCTGCCGCAGCGTTGAAATTCGCCCTGTTCCTGTTCCCTGAAAGACCACTCCCATGTGCGGTATCGTCGGCGTCATCTCCCAGCAACCCGTGAACCAGCTCCTGTACGACGCGCTGCTGCTGCTGCAGCATCGCGGCCAGGACGCTGCGGGCATTGTCACCGGGTCGGGTTCCAAGCTGTACATGCACAAGGCGCGCGGCATGGTGCGTGATGTGTTCCGCACCCGCAACATGCGCTCGCTGCCCGGCAATTACGGCATCGGTCAGGTGCGCTACCCCACCGCGGGCAATGCGGACAGCGAGGAAGAGGCGCAGCCCTTCTACGTCAATGCGCCGTTCGGTGTGGTGCTGGCACACAACGGCAATCTGATCAATGCGGTGGCGCTGAAAAAGGAGCTGTTCACGGTGGATCACCGCCACATCAACACCGAGTCGGATACCGAGGTGCTGATCAATGTACTGGCGCACGAACTGGAGCGCCGCACGCATGGACTGCCCCTGTCGGTTGCCGACATTTTTGCCGCAGTGCGCGCGGTACACCTGCGGCTGCGCGGCTCTTACGCGGTGGTGGCGCTGATTGCAGGGCATGGACTGCTGGCGTTCCGCGACCCGTACGGCATCCGCCCGCTGTGCTTCGGCACATCAGCCGACGGTGAGGAAATCATGGTGGCGAGCGAGTCGGTGGCGCTCGAAGGCGCTGGCTACAGGTTCGAGCGCGACATTGCCCCCGGCGAAGCGATCTTCATCGATCTGCAAGGTCGCCTGCAGTCCGAGCAATGCGCCGATGCGCAGCAACTCAACCCCTGCATCTTCGAGTTCGTCTATCTGGCCCGACCAGACTCGGTACTCGACGGCGTGTCGGTTTATCGCGCGCGGCTGCGCATGGGGGAAACGCTGGCACAGCGCGTGATCTCGGTGCTGCCGCCCAGCGAAATCGACGTGGTCATTCCCATCCCGGAATCCAGCCGTCCGTCGGCAATGCAACTGGCGCACAAAATCGGCCGACCGTACCGCGAGGGGTTCGTGAAAAACCGCTATGTCGGCCGCACCTTCATCATGCCCGGGCAGGCAGTGCGCAAGAAGTCGGTGCGGCAAAAGCTCAACGCCATCGGTCAGGAGTTTGCTGGACGCAATGTGCTGCTGGTCGATGACTCCATCGTGCGCGGCACCACCTCGCGCGAAATCGTGCAGATGGCGCGCGAGGCCGGCGCGCGCAAGGTCTATCTGGCCTCGGCCGCGCCGCCGGTGCGTTATCCGAACATCTACGGCATCGACATGCCCACCGCGTCCGAGCTGGTTGCGCACAACCGCAGCGTGGAGGAAATCCGCCAGATCATCGGCGCCGATGTGCTGATCTACCAGGACCTCGACGCCATGAAGCGGGTGATCCGCGAGATCAATCCGGCCATCGCGGAATTCGAAGCCTCTTGCTTTGACGGCTGCTACATCGCCGGAACCCTGCCACAGGACGAAGGCCGCCAGCGCGGCGCAGACGACATCGAACCCAATTCCGGCCGCCTCAGTCTGCAAGGCGCCCAGGATCAGGGACAGGCGACATGAACCTTCAGGACGACGTCCCTCCGCTGGGCCTGGACACTCTGGCAGTACGCGAAGCGCTGCCGCCCTCGCAGTACGGCGAGAACAGCGAGGCGCTGTTTCTCACCAGCAGCTTCGTTCATCCCGACGCTGCCACGGCCGCAGCGCGCTTTGCCGGCGAGCAGGACGGATTCGTCTATTCGCGGTTTTCCAATCCCACCGTGTCCAGCTACGAGCAGCGGCTGGCCGCGCTCGAAGGTGCCGAAGCCTGCATGGCCACCGGCAGCGGCATGGCGGCCATTCTGCTTCTGGCCATGGCCACGCTCAAAGCGGGCGATCATGTGGTCTGCTCGCAAGGCGTGTTTGGTTCCACCATCAACCTGTTCGGGCGCGAGTTGGCGCGCTTCGGCATCGACACCACCTTCGTGTCGCAGACCGATGTGGCGCAGTGGGCCGCGGCATTGCGCCCCAACACCCGGATGCTGTTTGCCGAAACGCCGTCCAACCCGCTGACCGAGGTGTGCGACATTGCCGCGCTGGCCGATCTGGCGCATGGTGCGGGTGCGCATCTGGTGGTGGACAACTGCTTCTGTTCGCCCGCGCTGCAGCGTCCACTGACGCTCGGCGCCGACTGGGTGATCCACTCCGGCACCAAATATCTCGACGGCCAGGGCCGGGTGATCGCCGGTGCGGTGTGCGGCCGCGCCGCGCCCATCCACGACAAGCTGCTGCCGGTGCAGCGCACCGTGGGCATGTCGCTGTCGCCCTTCAACGCCTGGGTGGTGCTCAAGGGCATGGAGACCCTGGGCGTGCGCATGGCAGCACACAGCGCGGCGGCGCTGGCGATGGCGCAGTGGCTGGAGGCGCACCCGGCGGTTGCGCGGGTGTTCTATCCGGGGCTGGCCTCGCACCCACAGCATGCGCTGGCGATGCGTCAGCAAAAGACCGGGGGTGCGGTGCTGTCGTTCGAGTTGAAGGCCGCAGATGCCCAGCAGGCGCGGACGCGGGCGTTTCATGTGATCGATCAGACCCGTATCTGCTCCATCACCGCCAACCTCGGCGATACCAAGACCACCATCACCCATCCGTCCACCACCACGCACGGCCGCTTGCGGGAAGATCAGCGACAGGCTGCCGGCATTGGCCAGGGATTGATCCGTCTGGCGGTCGGGCTGGAAGATCTGGCCGACCTCAAGCGGGATCTGGCCCGTGGTCTGGATACCATTATCTGATCCCCGTTTTTCTCGATCGATTGCCGCAAAGGCGCTTGAACCGTTCTCCCATGTCCACGTCATCCCCCCGCGTCCGCACGCGCTTTGCACCCAGCCCGACCGGCTTCATTCACCTGGGCAATATCCGCTCCGCGTTGTACCCGTGGGCGTTCGCGCGGCATCACGGCGGAGACTTCATCCTGCGCATCGAAGACACCGATCTGGAACGTTCCACCCAGGCTTCCGTGGACGTGATCCTGGAAGGCATGGAATGGCTGCAACTGGACCACGACGAAGGTCCGTTCTATCAGATGCAGCGCATGGACCGCTACAAGCAAGTGCTGGCCACGCTGCAGGAAAAGGGCTATGTCTACCCCT
>JAGDVQ010000115.1:0-14944 GCA_023255715.1 Thiomonas sp. | reverse complement strand
CATGGACTGGCTTGGCCTGGACTATGACGAAGGCCCGTACTACCAGATGCAGCGCATGCCGCGTTATCGCGAGGTGCTCGAGCAGTTGCGGCAATCGGGCATGGTTTATCCCTGCTACATGTCGACGGCAGAACTCGATGCACTGCGCGAGCGGCAGCTCGCCGCCAAGCAGAAGCCGCGCTACGACGGGACCTGGCGGCCCGAACCTGGCAAGACCCTGCCGCCGGTTCCCGAAGGCGTGCAGCCGGTCTGGCGATTCAAGACCCCGACCTCGGGCGTGGTCGCCTGGCACGATTTTGTCAAAGGTCGCGTCGAAATCCGCAACGACGAACTCGACGATCTGATCGTGGCGCGCCCCGACGGCACGCCCACCTACAACTTCTGCGTGGTGGTGGACGATATCGACATGGCCATCACCGACGTGATTCGCGGCGACGACCATGTCAACAACACCCCGCGCCAGCTCCACATCTTCCAGGCACTGGGCGCCAAGCCGCCGCGCTATGCTCACCTGCCCACGGTGCTCAACGATCAGGGCGAAAAGCTGTCCAAGCGCAACGGCGCCAAGAGCGTGCTGCAGTACCGCGAGGAAGGCTACTTGCCTGACGCCGTGGTCAACTACCTGGCCCGGCTGGGCTGGTCGCATGGCGATGCAGAAATCTTTTCGCGGGAACAGTTTCTCGAGTGGTTCGACCTCGACCACCTTGGCAGTTCTCCCGCGCAGTTTGACGAAGCCAAGCTGCGCTGGGTCAACGCGCATTACATCAAGCACACACCGCCCGAAGAACTGGCCGCGTTGGTGCGCCCCTTGCTGAACAAGGATGGCATCACCGCTGAGTCCCCCGATCTGGCCGCTGTCTGCGCCCTGCTGCGCGACCGTGCCCAGACCATTCCCGAACTCGCGCAGCAGGCCCTGCTGTTCTATTGCCCCACCGCACCTGACGCGGCTGCACTGGCGCAGCATATTGGCGCGCAGCCAAGAGAAGCGGTCATGGAACTGCGGGCGCAACTGGCGGCCTTGCCAGAGTGGACGCGCGAATCCATCAGTGCGACATTCAAGGCGGTGCTCAAACAATATGGCCTCAAAATGCCCCAGGTTGCCATGCCTGTGCGCTTGATGGTGACCGGGCGCGAGCAGACCCCGGCAGTCGATGCCGTGCTGGCGCTGCTGGGGCGAGACGTCGTGCTTCAGCGCATCGACGCCAGCCTGCAGTGAACTTTCCTTCCCGCGCAGTGGGCGCTGGAGCATACTTCCGGTTATAATTTATGGGTGTTTAACGGGGCAATTTATCTGTTGCATGTGGTATGCGGCAGACAGTGTTGTCCCACAGTTCCATCAGAGGGGTAAACGTGGCAAAAGCGACGACCACAAGCAAAACCAACGGTGTTGAACTCGACGAGTCAAACTCCTCCACCACGACAAAATCTGCAGATCCCTGGGATTTGATGATGCAAAACGCCGAGGAAGTGGCGTCCACTTTCCGCAAGCGTCCTCAAGTGAAGGTGTCCTCACCTTGGCGCGAGGGATTCGGCAGGCCGCTGTCCCAGCGTTCTCGCGAGATCTACGAGCACATCACCGCAAACAAGACCCGTTTGAAGCAGAAGTAATCACGCATTCCAAAGCGCCTGCAAGCCCTCCTTGCAGGCGCTTTTTGTTTTTTGCGGCCAGATTCTGGCCTCAGTCTGCAGGTCGGGAGGCTCTGCCCTGACTGGCCTCTCGCGCGAGAGCCATTGCGCACTCGCGCACCAGTCCAGGGCCGCGATAGATCAGGCCGGTGTAGAGCTGGACCAGATCGGCGCCGGCGCGCAACTTCTCTACCGCATCCTCCCCGCTCAGAATGCCACCGACGCCGATGATCGGAAAACTGCGCCCCAGGCGCAGGCGCAGGCGAGAGATCACCCGGGTGGATGCTGCGCGCACGGGCGCACCGCTCAGGCCACCGGCTTCGTCCGCATGGTCGAGTCCGATCACGGCATCGCGCGACACCGTGGTGTTGGTTGCGATGACGCCATCGAGTCCGTGCGCTTGCAGTTGATCGGCAATCATGTCGATGTCGCTCTCTTCCAGATCGGGGGCGATTTTCAGCAGCATCGGCACATTGCGTCCGTGCTGCTGGCGCAGTTGTTCGCGGGCTTCCGACAGACCTTTCAACAAGGCCTGCAGGGCGGTATCGCTCTGCAATTGCCGCAGGTTGCGGGTATTGGGAGAGGATATGTTGATGCTGACATAGTCGGCGTGGGTGTAGACCCCCTGCAGGCCAAGACGGTAATCGTCGAGCGCCTGCTCGACCGGCGTGCTGGCGTTCTTGCCGATGTTCAGGCCGATGGGCACCGTGCGATGGCTGCGGCGCACATTGCGCAGGAACACATCGAGCCCCTCGTTGTTGAAGCCCATGCGGTTGATCAGCGCCTGCGCCTGCGGCAAGCGGAACATGCGCGGCGCAGGGTTGCCCGGCTGCGCCCTGGGTGTGACCGTCCCCACTTCGATGAAGCCAAAGCCCATCGCAGCGAGGGCATCGATGGCCTCACCGTTCTTGTCCAGTCCCGCGGCGAGCCCGACACGGTTGGCAAAGCGCAGACCGAAGAGTTCCACAGGGTCGCTGATCGGCGCGTGGGCATAGAGGATCGACAGCCCGGCGGAATGGGCCAGACGAATGCCACTCAGCGTGAGGTGATGCGCCCATTCTGGATTGAGGCGGAACAAAATCGGGCGAATCAGCGAGTAGGACAGGGGCATGAGAGCGGTTCAGCCCGCGGCGATCGAGTGCGCGCGGCGATAATGGAACATCACATTTTTCGTGAAGACCCGAAATGACGCAAGACGAACTCAAACAGCAGGTTGCTGCAGCGGCGTTGACCCAGGTGCCGCGCGGCGAAATCATCGGTGTGGGCACCGGCTCCACGGTGAATTTTTTCATCGATGCGCTGGCAGGGATCAAGGACCAGATCCGGGGCGCGGTCTCGAGTTCGGAGCGCTCCACCGAGCGCCTGCGCTCGCATGGCATCAGCGTGTTCGACCTCAACGAGGTCGGGCAGCTTTCTGTCTATGTGGACGGCGCCGACGAAATTGACGCCTCTGGTGCCATGATCAAGGGCGGCGGCGGCGCGCTGACCCGGGAAAAAATCATTGCGGAAGCGGCCGAGCGGTTCATCTGCATCGTCGACCAGAGCAAGCTGGTGCCGGTGCTGGGCAAGTTTCCGCTGCCGGTCGAGGTGGTGCCGATGGCGCGTGAGCTGGTGGCGCGCCGCCTGCGCGCCCTGGGCGGAGATCCGCGCGAGCGCACGGGTTACATCACCGACAACGGCAACCTGATTCTCGACGTGCACGGTCTGCACATCACCCAGCCGCGCGATTTCGAGAGCCGCGTCAATCAGATCCCGGGCGTGGTCACGGTCGGGCTGTTTGCCCTGCGCGGTGCCGATGTGGCGCTGGTGGGAACGCCGACCGGCGTGGAGCGGCGCGACTTTCTCTGAGCGCCGCCTCAGGCAATCAAGACGTCCGCCCCGTCAGAACTGAAAGCCCTTGGGCGCGTTGGGATTGGGCGGCGGCAGCACCGAGGGCCCGGCCGGGCTGCTGGTCCCATTGGCTGCAGCGTCTTTTTTGGCAGCGGGCGGTGGAACCAGCTCGGTGGGCTGGGGCCGTACATAGGAGCGCGGCAAGGCGCTGGTCTTCGGGTAACCGGCGGCGTCGAGCGCGGTGCCCCAGTTGCTGGAACTGAACCCCGCAGGCAGTCTGGTGTCGCCGATGGCGATGAAGGGCAGGCGGTCGCTGCCACCTGACAAGGTCTTGTACGCCTTGATGTCCGCATTGCTCGTGATGGTTTTTTCCACGAAGGGAATGCCGCGCTGTTGCAGGAATTCGCGTGCCGCGTCGCAGGCGTCGCATTGCGGCGTGGTGTAGAGGGTGACCGGATACTTGCGGGCAGCCTCGCGCAGCGCTGTCGGAAAGCCCGCAAAATTGTTCTCAGGGAGCGCGCCGCCTGCCGAGAGGGACTGCACGCTCTTGCCTTGCGGCGTGCTCGGGGGAACATCGCTGAAGGTGACCGAGCCATCCGGTGCGACGATCTTGTAGATCGCCCAGGCGGGGCTCGCAGTCAACAGGCCGAGCCCGAGCGCGGCGGACAACGCAATGGCGTGGCGGTTGGGTTGTTTCATCTGAGTGTTCAGCGGGTGAGGCAACAGGCTGCAAGTGTGCCATGACTGAGGGCGCCCTGGCGCCTGCGCGCGGTGTTTTTGCCACACCGCGCCGGGCAGCACGCGTTCATGCGGCCTGTGCCGTCATGCCGCCGTGGCGGAGCAGGGCGTCGATGCGTGGTTCGCGGCCACGGAAGGCCTTGAAGGACTCCATGGCGTCGCGGCTGCCGCCTGCGGCAAGGATGGTCTGCTGGTAGCTCTGGCCAACGGACGGACTGAGCGGGCCTTCTTCCTCGAAGCGTTCATACGCGTCGGCCGACAGCACTTCCGCCCATTTATAGCTGTAGTAGCCTGCGGCATAGCCGCCGGCGAAGATGTGCGAAAAGCTGCAGACAAAACGGTTGAACGGCGGCGGTTGCAGGACGGCGATTTCACGGCGATTTTCATCCACCAGGGATTCGATGGCGGCCGGGGTGAAGGTCTTGAGGTCGTGATGCAGGCGCATGTCGAGGAGCGAAAACTCGACCTGCCGCAGGGTCTGCATGCCGGACTGGAAATTTTTTGCGGCAAGCATCTTGTCGAACAGGGCGCGGGGCATGGGCTCGCCCGAGTCGACATGCCGGGTGAGAAAGCGCAGCACGTCCCATTCCCAGCAGAAGTTCTCCATCAGCTGGCTGGGCAGTTCGACCGCGTCCCACTCCACACCCGAGATGCCCGACACGGCAATGTCGTCCACCTGCGTGAGCATGTGGTGCAGGCCGTGGCCAAACTCGTGGAACAGGGTCTGCACGTCGTCGTGGCTGAGCAGCGCGGGCTTGCCGCCCACTGGGGACGGGAAGTTGCAGGTGAGCGTGGCCACCGGGGTCTGCAGGGTGCCGTCGGCACGCAGCCAGCGCGAGCGCACATGATCCATCCAGGCACCGGAGCGCTTGCCGTCGCGGGCGTACAGATCGAGATAGAACTGGCCGACGGTCTGCCCGCTGGTGTTTTCGATGCGGTAGAGCTCGGCGTCCGGGTGCCAGGCATGGATGTTGCCCTCCACCTTGTGCAGGCGCACGCCGAACAGGGTTTCGACCACGCGGAACAGACCGGAGAGGACCGTGGGCAGGGTGAAGTATTGCCGCACCTCCTGCTCGGATAGGGCGTAGTGCGACTGCCGCAGCTTTTCCGAGGCCCAGGAGAGATCCCAGGCTTCGAGCTGGGCCATGCCAAGCTGCTCGCGGGCAAAGGTGCGCAGGGTGTCGAGGTCGCGCAGTGCGAAGGGGCGCGCGCGTGCGGCGAGGTCGCGCAGGAAGTCCATGACCTGTTGCGGAGTGTCGGCCATTTTCGGCACCAGCGAGACTTCGGCGTAATTGGCGTAGCCGAGCAGGTGCGCTTCTTCATCGCGCAGGGCCAGGATCTCGGCCATGACCGCGGAGTTGTCGAACTGCGCGTCGCCCAGCTCACTCGCCCGGGTGACATAGGCGCGGTAAAGGCGCTCGCGCAGCGGGCGGTGCTCGCCGTGTTGCAGCACCGGCATGTAGGACGGGTAGTGGAGAGTGAACTTGTAGCCCTCGCGGCCATCGCGCTGTGCCGCCTCGCGTGCGGCCTGCAGGGCGTCCGGCGGAATGCCGGCCACCTCGTCGGCGCCGACATATTCGGCATGCGCGGCGGTGGCATCGAGCACATGCTCGGAGAAGGTCTGGCTGAGTGCGGCCAGACGCTCCTGGATTTCGGCGTAGCGGGTGCGCGCCTGGCCTTCCAGCAGCGCGCCGCTCAGGCGGAAATCGCGCAAGGCATGGGCAATGATGCGCTGGCGCGTGGGGCTCAGGGCCGCAAAGTCGGCGCTCTTTTGCAGGGCCTGGTACTGGCGCAGCAGCCCTTCGTTCTGCCCCAGCCGGGTCCAGAATTCGGTGACGCGCGGCAGCATCGCGTTGTAGGCGGCGCGCAGTTCGGGCGTGTCGGCCACGGCGTTGAGGTGGCCGACCACGCCCCAGGCGCGGCCGAGTCGTTCGGTGGCGCGCTCCAGCGGCTCGATCACGGTGTCCCAGGTGGGCGGGGTGTTCGGATCGGTGATGCGCTCCAGGGTCTGCTCGGCTGCGGCGATCAGCGCGTCGAGCGCCGGCTGGACGTGCTCGGGCCTGACGGCGGCGTAGTCAGGCAGGTCGTGAAAATCGCACAGGGGATTGTCGGCAGGCAGGGAGGTGGTCATGGTGAGCGTCAAGCTGGCAGCGATTCGGGGCATTATGAGTTGCCGTGTGCGCGTTCGCACGACTCCAGCGTATTGACCAGCAGCATGGCAATGGTCATGGGGCCGACGCCGCCGGGCACCGGGGTGATCCAGCCAGCCACCTCGCTCACTCCGGCGAAGTCCACGTCTCCGCAGAGCTTGCCTTCGGCATTGCGGTTCATGCCCACGTCGATCACCACCGCGCCGGGCTTGACCATGTCGGCGGTGATCAGGTTTTCGCGCCCTACTGCGGCGACCAGAATGTCGGCCTGGCGGCAGACCGCACCCAGGTCGGCCGTGCCGCTGTGTGCAATGGTGACCGTGGCATTGGCTGCCAGCAGCATCAGCGCCATCGGCTTGCCGACGATGTTGGAGCGGCCCACGACCACGGCGGTCTTGCCGCGCAGATCGCGCAGGCCGATGGACTCGAGCATCTTCATGCATCCGTACGGCGTGCAGGGCTTGAAGCCGGGCTGGCCCACCATCAGCGCCCCCGCGCTGGCCACATGAAAGCCGTCCACGTCTTTTGCGGGCGAAATGGCTTCGATCACCTTGTGCGCATCGATATGCCGGGGAAGCGGCAGCTGCACCAGAATGCCGTGAATCGCCGGGTCGCCATTGAGCGCGGCGATGCGTGCCAGCAATGCCGCCTCGCTCAGATCAGCCGGATACTGTTCGAGTACCGAGTGGATGCCGGTCTGCTCGCACGCCTTGATCTTGTTGCGCACATAGACCTGGCTGGCCGGGTTGTCGCCCACCAGAATGACCGCCAGGCCGGGCTGATGGCCGGCAGCGGTGCAGGCCTGCGCGCGTTGCGCAACCTCCGTGCGGATTTGGGCGGAAAGGGCAAGGCCGTCGATGCGTTGGGCTGTCATGGTTTGCGGGCAGGAAGGGAGGCGGAAACGTACACGCCCGCATGGGCGGGCGTGTCGGGCGGGCGGTTGCGGCGATTGGATTTATTTGGGAGAGCCCAGGGCGATCTTGAGCAGATCGGCCACGGTGCTGACGCTGAGCTTTTCCATGATGTTGGCGCGGTGGGCTTCGACTGTCTTGATGCTGATGTTGAGGTCGTCGGCAATCTGCTTGTTCAGCCGTCCAGCGACGATGCGCTCGAGCACCTGCGACTCGCGCGCAGTGAGACGGCCGAGCAGCGCACCTCGGCTGGCCTGCGCCTGCTGCTGCTCGGCATCGAGCCGGGCCTTTTGCAGCATGCGGTCGACCAGATCGCGCAGCACGACCTCGTTGAACGGCTTTTCGATGAAGTCGATCGCCCCTTTTTTCATGGTGTCCACCGCCATCGGCACGTCGCCGTGTCCGGTGATGAACACCAGCGGCATGGTGCAGCCACGCCGCAGCAGTTCGTCCTGCAGTTCCAGGCCGTTCATGCCGGGCATGCGCACGTCGACGATCAGGCAGGCGATTTCGCGCGGATCGAAGCGCGTGAGAAAACCCTCAGCGGACTCGAAGCAGCGCACACGGTAGTCGTTGCCTTCGAGCAGCCATTGCAGGGAATCGCGCACGGCCTCATCGTCGTCCACCACGTACACGGTACCTTTGTTTGCTGTTTTCATGCGCTCGGGGTTGGTTCAGAAACGGGAGGGAAGGAAGTCTGGCTGAGCGCTGTCGCCCGGCGGCGGCGGGTTCGCCTTGGGTGCGCCAAGCGGCAGCGTGAAGCTGAAAATGCAGCCTGCGATCTGTGATTGATTGTAGTAATTCTCGGCCCACAGACGGCCCTGGTGATACTCGATGATGGAGCGGCAGATGTTCAGCCCGATGCCCAGACCTTCGGCCTTGGTGGTGTAGAAGGCCTCGAACAGACGCTCCATCACGGTGTCGTCGATGCCGGTGCCATGATCCTTGACGGAGAAGGTCACGCGCTCGGCGTCGGCCTGCACCTTGAGTTCGATGCTGCGCAGATTGCCCTGGCGGCCGGCCTTGTCCACCGATTCGGCAGCGTTGCGCAGCAGGTTGAGCAGCACCTGCTCGATCAGGATGGGGTCGGCATACAGCGCCGGAATGCCTGGGGCGACGAAGTTGAGCAGGCGCACGTTGCGCCGGGTGAGTTCGATGTCGGCCAGCTCCAGGGTGTTGCGCACGATGTCCTGCACGCGACACGACACGCGGGCCGGTTCGCTCTTTTTCACAAAATCGCGGACCCGCTTGATGACCCCGGCTGCGCGCTGTGCCTGCCGCCCGGTTTTTTCCAGAGCGTCCACCAGTTCATGCTGCGCCATGCCGTGGGTCTTGACGCGGGCAATCATGCCCGAGGTGTAGTTGCTGATGGCGGTGAGCGGCTGGTTGAGCTCGTGCGCCAGTGAAGACGCCATCTCGCCCATGGTGATCAGGCGGCTGGTGATCTGCGCCTTTTCCTCCTGCTTGCGTGCGGTCTCCTCGGCGCGCTTGCGCGGGGTGATGTCGGTGGCGATGAGCAGTTGCGCCACGCGGCCGTCCACCCACTGCATGTAGCGCTGGCGCACATCGAACCAGCGGTCGAGCGCCTCGACATAGGTTTCGTGCGCATTGGAATGACCGTCGAGAATTTCATCAGCCGGCAGGCCGGCGAAGGAGTCCACGGTGTCGGTGTGATCGTCGTCTGCCACCGAGGTGAGCTGCCCGCCGTTGAGCATCAGGTGGCCGTGCACCGACGCGCCGAACCATTGGCGGTAGAGCTTGTTGGCAAACAGCGGCTCCTCGGTGCCCAGCGAGATCACAGACACCGCCGCGTCCAGCCCTTCGAGCACGGCGACGAAGCGCTCGTGCGAGGCGGCCAGTTCCTGGCGGATGCGCGTTGGCTCGGTGATGTCGGTGACCGACATGATCCAGCCGGTCTGCTTCTCGCGCACGTCGATCAACGGCGAGACATACACCCGGGCATCGAACTCGCTGCCGTTCTTGCGCCGGATCTTCAGCGCGAACCCGGAGGGCGGCGCCAGGCCATCCAGGCTCTGCTGGATGGCCAGCGCCATTTCCGCGCCTTGTTGCGTCGGCCAGTAGGGGTAGGGTGGCTGACTGCCGATCAGGTCGCTGTCCTCAAACCCGGTCATGCGGCAGAACGACAGATTCACATATTGAATGCGTCCCTGCATGTCCACTGCCTGCATGCCGGTGGAGAGGGAATTTTCGATGGCGCGGCGGAAGGCGGTTTCGCGCGTCAGCGCCTCCTGCGCACTCAGGCGCTGACGCAACTGGTTCCAGCTCGTCAGCAGGGTCCACAGCGTGAGTGCGGAGAGCAGGAACACACTCCAGTACAGGCCTTTGGTCGTCCAGCTCGGGCTGCTGCGGTAGCTGCTGACCTGCAGCACCAGCCCCGGTTCGAACGGCGGCAGTGGCGCGCGGTATTGCAGCGCCTTGTCGCGAATGGGTTGGCTCGACGCGCTGACCAGCAACTGGTTGTTGCCGCCCAGCAGAGACACCGCGTAGCTGGCACTCAGATCCTCGGGCACGGAATTGCGCAAGATGCCATCGACCGAGTACACCAGACCCACCACGCCGGCGAGCTGGTCGTTGCGCATGACCGGCGTGGCGGTCTCCAGCAGCCAGCCGTTGTCCACGCTCTTGAACGGCGTGGAGTACGCGGTGCGCTGGCTGATCAACGCCTGCTGGACCAATTGCAGGCTGTTTGCGCGTTGCAGGGTCTTGCCGACCAGGGCAGTGAGTTGCTCGGTGGCCAGGTTGGGATTGCCCTTTTTGAACACCACCGCGCCATCGGGATGGGCGTAGTACACCAGCAAGATTTGCGGATAGCGGCGCAGCAGACGCAGCGCCTGCACATCGAAGGGGCCGGCGCGGTCGTCGTGCAGCGACAGATTGTTGGCAATGGCCTGCACCTGATCCTGCGCCAGGGTCAGGTCGAGGCTGATGCGCTGCTGCGCCCATTCGCTGTCGCGCTGCAGATTGTCCCTGTCGCGCTGCAGATCGGCCTGCTGCGAATAGCGCACCAGTGCTGCCATGGCCGCCAGAAACAGGATGAACACCACCAGCGGCAGAACCAGCAGCACCCGGTCGGACTGCATGCGCCGCAGCAAGGCGCGGGCGCGCAGCAAGCCCAGATGTTGCGTCCAGCCGCGACGCCTCAGGGTGGCGATGGGTTTTGAAGGTTTCACAGCGAGAGTCTAGAGTGTCTCAAGCAAGCGCAGGGCCGCCCCAAGTTGGCTTGACCCCCACGGGGGGCGGGTCGGCGAGCCGACCCTGGGGGCGCTCAAGAGTGGAGCGTGACGATCGCATGGTGCCCAAACCTTGCGCTGACGCAGTCCGGCATGCAATCTCGTCCAGTGCCCTCAACAAACAGGACGTCTTATTTCACGATGCGAAATCAAATCTTGTGATTTGAAAATTTGTTTGCGATACTGCGCGCAAATTCATGAGGAGAAACAACATGGCCGCATTACCCGAGATGCAACAGACTTCTCTTGCCGCCGCGGCTGGAGACGCCGACCCGCAGGAAACCCGCGAGTGGCTCGACGCGCTGGAAGCGCTGATCGCCTCTGAAGGCCCGGAGCGCGCACACTTCGTGCTGGAGTCGCTGATCGCGCAGGCGCGGCAGAACGGGGTGGACATGCCGTTCTCGGCCAATACAGCCTACGTCAACACCATTCCCACCGACGAGGAAGTGCGCAGCCCAGGCAATGTCGAGGTGGAGGAACGCCTGCGCGCCTACATGCGCTGGAACGCGATGGCCATGGTGGTGCGGGCCAACCGCCTGCATCCGGCCGACGGCGGCGACCTGGGCGGGCACATGGCCTCGTTCGCGTCGCTGGCCACCATGTATGGCACCGGCTTCAATCACTTCTGGCACGCCCCCACCGCCGATCATGGTGGCGACCTCATCTATTTCCAGGGCCACAGTTCGCCCGGCATCTACGCCCGCGCCTACATGGAAGGGCGACTGACCGAGGAGCAACTGGCGCATTTCCGCCAGGAGGTCGGCGGCAAGGGGCTGTCGAGCTATCCGCACCCCAAGCTGATGCCGGACTTCTGGCAGTTCTCCACGGTGAGCATGGGTCTGGGGCCGATCATGTCCATCTATCAGGCGCGCTATCTCAAGTACCTGCACGCCCGCGGCATTGCCGACACCAGCAAGCGCAAGGTCTGGGTGTTCTGCGGCGACGGCGAGATGGACGAGCCGGAATCGCTCGGCGCGATCGGCCTGGCCGCACGGGAAAAGCTCGACAACCTGGTGTTCGTGGTCAATTGCAATCTGCAGCGCCTGGACGGCCCGGTGCGCGGCAACGGCAAGATCATTCAAGAGCTTGAGGCCGAGTTCCGCGGTTCGGGCTGGAACGTGATCAAGCTGATCTGGGGCTCGTACTGGGACCCGCTGCTGGCGCGCGACAAGGATGGCATCCTGCGCCAGGTGATGATGGACGTGCTCGACGGCGACTACCAGGCGATGAAGGCCAACGACGGCGCCTTCGTGCGCAAGCATTTCTTCGGCCGCGACCCGCGTCTGCTGAAGATGGTCGAGCACATGAGCGACGAGGACATCTGGCGCCTGAACCGCGGCGGCCACGACCCGCAGAAGGTCTACGCCGCATTCCACGCCGCGGCCAACCACCAGGGCGGCCCCACCGTGCTGCTGGTCAAGACCATCAAGGGCTATGGCATGGGCCGCGCGGCCGAGGCGCGCAATGTGGCGCACCAGGTGAAAAAGCTCACCGACGACGACATCCGCGAATTCCGCGACCGCTTCAACATTCCCATTCCCGACAGCGAGTTGCCCAAGCTGCCGTTCTTCAAGCCGGCCGACGATACCCCGGAGATGAAATACCTCATCGAGCGCCGCAAGGCGCTGGGGGGTTTTCTGCCGCAGCGCCGCGAGAAAGCCGACGAACACCTGCCGGTACCCGATCTGAAGGAGATTTTCCAGCCCATGCTGGAAGCCACCGCCGAGGGACGCGAAATCTCCACCACCCAGGCGTATGTGCGGTGCCTGAACCAGTTGCTGCGCGACAAGACGCTCGGCCCCCGCGTCGTGCCCATTCTGGTGGACGAGACCCGCACCTTCGGCATGGAAGGGCTGTACCGCCAGATCGGCATCTACGCACCGGAAGGGCAGAAGTACACCCCGGTGGACCGCGGCGAGGTGATGTACTACCGCGAGGACAAGCAAGGCCAGATCCTGCAGGAAGGCATCAACGAGGCGGGCGGCATGTGCTCGTGGATCGCTGCGGCCACCAGCTATTCGCACAGCAACCGCATCACCATTCCGTTCTACATCTTCTACTCGATGTTCGGCTTCCAGCGCATCGGCGACCTGATCTGGGCCGCTGGGGACATGCTGGCGCGCGGCTTCCTGCTCGGTGGCACGTCCGGGCGCACCACGCTGAATGGCGAGGGCCTGCAGCACGAGGACGGCCACAGCCAGATCATGGCGGCCAATGTGCCCAACTGCATCAGCTACGACCCCACCTTCGCCCACGAGGTGGCGGTCATCCTGCACGCAGGCTTGAAGCGCATGGTCGAGCACCAGGAAGACGTCTTCTATTACCTCACCCTGCTCAACGAAAACTACACCCAACCCGGGTTGCTCAAGGGCACCGAGGAGCAGATCCTCAAGGGCATGTACCTGTGCAAGCCGGGCAAGGCCAAGGTCAAGACCCGGGTGCAACTGCTGGGCTCCGGCTCCATCCTGCGCGAGAGCATCGCCGCGCAGGAGTTGCTGGAAGCGGACTGGGGCGTGGCGGCTGACGTGTGGAGCTGCCCGAGCTTCAACGAACTGGCGCGCGACGGCAAGGCCGCCGAGCGCTGGAACCTGCTGCACCCTGGCGAGCCTGCGCGCGTGCCTTTCGTCACCCAGCAACTCGCTGCGCACGGCGGGCCGGTGGTGGCCAGTACCGACTATGTGCGGCTGTTCGCCGAGCAGATCCGGCCCTTCCTGCCCAAGGGTCGCAACTACCGCGTGCTCGGCACAGACGGTTTTGGTCGCTCCGACACCCGTACCGAGCTGCGCCGCCACTTCGAGGTCGATCGGCATTACATCGTGCTGGCCGCGCTGCGCGGCTTGGTGGACGAAGGCGCGCTGCCCGCGGCCAAGCTGACCGAGGCCATCGCCAAGTATGGCATCGACACCGAGAAGGCGTTCTCGCTCTACGCCTGAACGACAGCCCAAGCACAACGCAACAGGAGACGCACAACATGGCCGTCGTCGAGGTCAAGGTTCCCGACATCGGGGATTTCAAGGATGTGGAAGTGATCGAGGTGCTGGTCAAGCCCGGCGATCGGGTGGAGGTCGATCAGTCGCTGGTCACGGTGGAGAGCGACAAGGCCAGCATGGAGATTCCCAGCAGCGCCGCCGGGGTGGTCAAGGCGCTGCGGGTCAAGCTCGGCGACAAGGTGAGCGAAGGCTCGGTGCTGCTGGAGCTCGAGACCGCAGGCAATGCCGCAGCCGCAGCCGCGCCGAGCGCCGCGCCGCACCAGCCTGAACAGCCCGCGCCTGCGGCGGCTGATGCGCCGTCTGCGCCGCCGCCGATTGCAATGGCCCCAGCCGCGGTCGGTGTGGGTTTCGCCTCCGAGCCGCGTCACCACACCCCGCCCACTGCGGCGCTGGCGGCTCCAGTGCCCGCCGCATCGACTGCGCCGTTGCCGCATGCCTCCCCCAGTGTGCGCAAGCTGGCGCGCGAACTTGGCGTGCCGCTGGCTGAGGTCAAGGGCAGCGGTGCCAAGGGCCGCATCACCGCCGAGGACGTGCAAGCCTTCGTCAAGGCGGTGATGGCCGGGCAGACCGTCAACCAGGCCGCCGCAGCGTCGGGTGTCGGCGCCGGCAAGGGCGGCGCGAATCTGGGCGGGCTCAATCTGCTGCCCTGGCCCAAGGTGGACTTCGCCAAGTTCGGCCCGGTGCGCATCGAGCCGCTGTCGCGCATCAAAAAACTCTCCGGCCCGAATCTGGCGCGCAACTGGGCAATGATTCCGCATGTCACCCAGTTCGACGAGGCCGACATCACCGAACTCGAAGCCTTCCGCAAGGAAAGCAACGAGCGCATGGCCAAGCAGGGTGTCAAGCTTACGATGCTGGCCTTTGTGATGAAGGCCTGCGTGACCGCGCTCAAGGCCATGCCAGCGTTCAACAGCTCGCTCGACGAGACCGGCGAGAACCTGATCCTCAAGGACTACATCCACCTTGGCTTCGCCGCCGACACCCCGCAGGGCCTGGTGGTGCCGGTGCTCAAGGACGTGGATCAAAAAGGCCTGGCGCAGATCGCCAAGGAAATGGGCGAACTCGCCGCCATCGCGCGCGAAGGCAAGCTCAAGCCCTCGGACATGCAGGGTGCCTCGTTCACCATCTCCAGCCTGGGCGGCGTGGGCGGCACGGCATTCACGCCCATCATCAACGCGCCGGAAGTGGCCATCCTCGGGCTGTCGAAGTCGCAGATCAAGCCGGTGTGGGACGGCACCGCGTTCCAGCCGCGGCTGATGCTGCCGCTGTCGCTGTCGTATGACCACCGGGTGATCGACGGCGCGATGGCCGCGCGCTTCACCAGTCTGCTGGCCGAGCTGCTCGCCGATCTGCGGCGCGTGCTGATTTGAACGGGAGCGCGACATGGCAACCATCGAGGTCAAGGTTCCCGACATCGGGGATTTCAAGGATGTGGAAGTGATCGAGGT
>JAGDVQ010000005.1:33365-50358 GCA_023255715.1 Thiomonas sp. | reverse complement strand
GAGGGTGCCGCCGGCCTGCGCCAGCGCGCGGATGGCCAGCGCGTTGTCCGCGGTGACGATTTTGTCGTCGCGCCGGGGTTGCGGGCGGCGATCGCGCGCAGCGAGCAGCGCGCGACGCAGCGGCGCAAGTTGCTGCAGCCGCGCCGCGAGCCGTCCGTCGCGGAGCAGCGCCTCGGCGACGTCACGCTGCTGGCGCAGCACCCCGGCGGCGTCCCCAGGGTGCAGCGGGGTCAGCGTGTAGAGCGAAAACCACGCTGCGGCCTGCCGTTTGCCGAGCACGGCGTCGATCTGCGCGCGGGTCCACAGATCGGTCGCGCCCTCGACCCCGCCGGTCTCGGCGGAAATCGCGTTGGCGAACGCTCCCTGCGGAAGGCGCAGCGCGCGCAGCAGAAAGCGCGCGGTGCGCTGCGCGCCCCAGCGCAGGTCGGGCTGCCCGGTCTGCGCGTACGCGCGGGCATAGACCGCGAGCAGCTGCGCATTGTCTGCGAGCATCATCTCGAAATGCGGCAGCGACCAGTCGGGGTCGACCGTGTAGCGGCGAAACCCGCCGCCGAGCTGATCCATCAACCCGCCCTGCGCCATCGCCTGCAGCGTGAACACCGCCGCGTGCGCGGCTTGGGCGTGACCTGCAGCGCCGCGCGCCAGACGGCGGCGGCGGCTGCGGAAAGCGCGCCGCGCTGGTGGCCGATGCAAAACCGCCGTCGAGCGCGTCGAAGCGCTGCAGCGCTTTGGCCTGCGCAGCATCCGCCCAGCCTGCGGCATCGATCGGCGCCGCGGCATCGCCCGCGACCGCGGCGGCCTGCATCGCCCGCGCGATGTCTCCGGCGATGCGTTTGACCGTGGCCGGATGCTGCGTCCAATTGCGGTGCAGCGTCGCCAGCAGTGTGGGAAATCCGACCTGCTGCGGCGTGTCTTGCGGCGGAAAGTAGCTGCCGATGTAGAACGGCTGCAGCTCGGGGGTGAGGAAGACGTTGTTCGGCCAGCCGCTGTCGCGCGTCATCAGCTGCCGCGCGAGCATATAGATGTGGTCGATGTCCGGGCGCTGCTCGCGGTCGACCAGCACGTTGACGAACCAGCGGTTCATCAGCGCGGCGATCTGCGGATTGCGGTAGAGCGCGCGCTGCGCCACATGGCACCAGTAGCAGGAAAAGTAGCCGATCGAGAGAAAAATCGGCTTGTTCTCGCGCCGCGCCTTGTCCAGCGCCTCCTGCCCCCACGGGTACCAGTCCACCGGGTCGTCGGCATGTTCCAGCAAATACGGATCGTGCGACGCGGCCAGGCGGTTGGCCGCAACCGCAGGCACCGCCAGCCAAACGCCGCAGGCTGCGAGGGCAAGCAGCAGCGCGGCGAGCCGCAGCAGCGCGCGCATCAGCCTGGCTCCGCAGGCGCGAAGGGTTGGGCGAGCGCGCGCGCGATCGCCTGCTCCCGCGCCGCCTGCACCGCCTGCGCGATCGCCGCCGACTTGCCGCCGGCTTGCGCAACCTGTTGCGCGATCGCCCCGGCATCGACGCTGCGCGCCGCGTGCAACGCCGCGAGCAACCGCGCGCGCTGCGGGTAGGGCTGCTGCGGAAAGTCGCCGCCGCGGCCGCGGTGGTCGGCCTCGCACGCGAGCAGCACTTGCGCGAAGCGCTCGGGGCGGCGCAGCGCGTCGCAGCGCTGCAGCAGCCGCAGCGTCGCCTCGGGCCCCAGGCTTGCGGCTTTGTGGATGTTGCCGTGCTCGCCGGCGACCACCGCGGCCAGCTCGGCGCAGTCGCCCGGCACGCGCAGCCGCCGCGCCACCGCTGCGGCCAGCGCGACGCTGCGCTGTTCGTGCCCGAGATGCCGCGGCAGCACCTCCGTTGGGGTCGTTCCCTTTCCCAGATCGTGCATCAGACAGGCCCAGCGCACTTGCAGCGGCGCGCCCAGGGCGACTGCGGCCTGCAACACCAGCATCACGTGCACCCCGGTATCGACCTCGGGGTGATAGTCGGCGCGTTGCGGCACGCCCCACAGCCGGTCGAGCTCGGGCAACAGCCGCGCCAGCGCCCCGCAGTCGCGCAGCACCGCGAACATGCGCTGCGGGTGATCCTCCATCAGCCCGCGCGCCAGTTCCTGCCACACCCGCTCGGGGACCAGCGCGTCCACCTCGCCGGCCTGCACCATGCGGCGCATCAGCTCGAGCGTTTCGGCAGCGACGGAAAAGTCGGCAAACCGCGCGGCAAACCGCGCCAGCCGCAGGATGCGCACCGGGTCTTCGGCAAACGCCGGCGACACATGCCGCAACACCCGCGCCTGCAAGTCGCGCTGGCCGCCGTACGGGTCGATCAGCGTGCCGTCTTCGGCCTGCGCCATCGCGTTGATCGTCAGATCGCGGCGCAGCAAATCGTCTTCGAGCGTGACGTCGGGCGCGGCATGCACCGCAAAGCCGTGGTAGCCCGGCGCGGTCTTGCGCTCGGTGCGCGCCAGCGCGTATTCCTCGTGCGTCTGCGGGTGCAGGAACACCGGAAAATCGCGCCCGACCGGGATGAACCCGGCATCGACCATGTCTTGCGGCGTCGCGCCGACCACCACCCAGTCACGATCGCCCGCTGGCCGCCCGAGCAGCGCATCGCGCACCGCGCCGCCAACGATGTAGGCCCGACCGGGGAGATGCAGGAAAGATGTGGACATGCGGGCCAGTGTAAAAGCCGCGCGCCAAAAACGATGCAGACCGCGCGATGCGGCCTGCGGAGGGTCAGGTCATGAGGTCATCATGGGAGCGTGGCTGTCCATCGCCCATGCGCTGTATCGAGACGCACCGCTGCTTATCCTCGACGACGCCACCAGCGCGCTTGAGCAGGGACGTCTGATCGGATTGTGCAAGCAGGGCGAGCTGCTGGAGCAAGATGGGCTAGGGCCTTTTCATGCTGTTGGGCACCACATGCAGTTTCACGCGCCGTCGAACACGGTCTGAAACAGCGCCATCAGTGCCGATACATGCGCGGCGATGTCCGGTTGATAGTGCAGCAACGCCATTGGACAATCGAGGCGCGCGCCGGGTTGTCCCGCGCGTTGTGCTGCGCTTTGAAGTGCCATGGCGAGCCCCTGCGGGTCGGAGGCGGCATAGGCGATCTTGGCGTCCTGCGCGATGACCTCGCCGCTGCCCACGACGTCGGCAATCACCACCGGTGTCCCGCACAGCACCGATTCCACTGCGACCAGGCCGAACGGCTCGTAGCGCGACGCGACTACGGTGAAGTCGGCCGCGGCGTAGACCGTCTCGATATCGGCGCGATACCCAAGTTGGAGTACGTTGCGCATCGGGTACGGCAGCGGGCGGCCCGCCACGGCGAGCAATCCGAGGCGGTCGTTCTGCGCAAACAGCGCGGCGAGTTCGGGCAGACCCTTGCGCAAATGACCGGTCGAGGCCAGGAGGAACACCGGACGATCGGGTGGAAAACCCAGGCGCTGCCGCGCCTGCAGCCGCTCCTGCGCGGGCAGTGGGTGGAAGCGGCTGGTGTCCACGGGCGGATAGAGCACATGGATCTTTTCCCGTGGCAGGTCGTAGAACTGCAGCAGCTCGTCGCGCATGCGCTGTGAGTGGGCGACGATGTACCGCGCATGCGCGTAGGTGCGCAGTTCGAGCGCGATCTGGCTGCGGTCGGCCCAGCCGGCGCGCCGTCCCATGGCCTGAAGAAAACCGGGATGTGTACCTCCGCAGATCGCAACAAGGGCATGGCGGGAGTGATTGATTGCGAACACGCAGTTCGCCCCCTCACGCCGCAACACCCGTGCCGCGGCCCAGTCGAACGCTGCGCTGCGCAAGAGACGTGGCACGCCACGCAGCCGCAAGGCCACGCACTGCGCAGTCTGGGCCTGCGGCAGTTCGGTGTCGATCTTGCGGGCGATGACCAGCGGACGCAGGCCCAGAGCGAGCAGCCCAGCGACGACATCGCGGGCATAGCGTTCAGCGCCGCCGCCGTGGGTCAGCGCCTGTGCGGTGATCGCCAGGCGCAAGGCAGGAGTTGCAAGCGGTACGCTCATCCCTCAGTCCTGCAGCGGACGCCCTGCGGCATCGCCATGCCGGGCGATGCGCAGCCGCGCCTTGGTGCGGATCAACGGATCGATCAACCAGGGCAGCGTGGTGTAGCCCAGCAGGCGCAGACGATAGTCCAGGGGCACCCCAGTAGCCTGGAGAAACCGGCGCCATGTGCTGCCGCGTGGGCTTGGCTCGAGCATGGCTGCGGTGAACCGTGCGCGCGCCAGGGGGGCGGCCAGCGCCGCGGCGATCTCTTCTCCCCGCCCTGCTTGTTGCGCATCGGCCAGATGCTGCTCGATGGCGGCGAGAGTGGCGCGATTGCCCTGGGCCATCTGCAGCCGCAGCGTGGCAAGATCGGGCGCGCGGCGCTTGGCCGATAGCCCTCCGCGCCGCCAGCGCACCAGCGGCTCGGGCAGGGTGGTCGCGCCGCCCAGCAGCAGGGCGCGCAGCAGCATGATCTGATCCTCGGCATGGGCGCCTGCGCGCATCGGGCCGAATGCGGCAAACAGCCGTTTGCTCCAGGCGTGCGAGGCGCCGACCAGCCAGGGGCGCTGCTGCAGCCAGCGCGCCAGCGTCCAGTCGTCCAGCCGGGTATGCGCCAGCCGCTGCTGCACTCGACCCGCGGTGTCGATGTCGAGCAGGTCGCTGGCGATCAGGTCGGGGCGGCGGTCGTGCGCCAGCCAATGCGCCACCAGCCGCGCGCAGCGCTGCGGTTCGGACACGTCGTCACCTGCGGCAACGACCAGCAGCTCGCCCTGGGCGAGTTCGGCCAGCAGCGAAAAGTGGGCGCTGATGCCCAGATTGCGCGGGTTGCGCCGCAGCACCACGCGGTGCGGCCCGGCATAGCCCCGCACCGCTTGCTGCGCCAGCGCGAAGGTCGCATCGGGCGAGGCGTCGTCGGAGACGAGGATTTCGAGCGGAGAGTAGGTTTGCGCCAGCGCCGCCTGCACCGCGTCGGCGATGAAGCGCTCCTGGCGGTAGCAGGCCAGCAGCAGGCTGACCCGCGGGCGGTTCGCCTGGCTCATGCCGCCGTCATCCACCGCCCCGCCTGCTGCCGCACCACTTCGGGCAAGTGATGTTCGCGGGCAAACACCGCGCGGATCCACTCGGCGTCGTTGCCGCGCGCGCTCACATCGGCGAGCAGTTCGCGCAAGGCGACGTCCGCCTTGCAGTCCACGGCGTGGTGTTCGAGCTTGACCAGGGTGCGGATGAGGTCTTCGCGCAGGGTGCGGTGCTCGCGCGTCGCCGGGTCGACGAAGGTGCCGTCGAAGCCGAAGCGGCAAGCCTGGAAGCGGTTGAAGGTGTAGACCAGATAGTCGTCTTCCTGCGGCTGGAAGGGCCGCTCGCGCTGGATGTACGCGCCCAGGGTCTGGATGTACGCGGCGATGCGTGCGGCCTTGGCGATGGTCAGCGGGGTGTCCATCACCCGCACCTCGATGGTGCCGTATTCGGGCTTGGGGCGGATGTCCCAGTAAAAATCCTTCATGCTCTTGACCACGCCGGTGGCGGTCATTTTGTCGAAATAGCGCGTGAATGCGTCCCAGGTGAGGGTGAACGGCGCGCGGCCCGACAGCGGAAAGGCGAACACCGAGTTCAGCCTCGCCGAGTGAAACCCGGTGTCCTCGCCCTGCACATACGGCGACGAGGCCGACAGCGCGATGAAATGCGGAATGAAGCGAGAGATGCAGTGCAGGGTGTAGAGCGCGGTGTCGGCGTCGGGGCAGCCCAGGTGCACATGCTGGCCGAACACGGTGAACTGCTTGCTCAGGTAGCCGTACAGCTCCGAAAGCTGCAAAAAGCGCGGCTTGTCGAAAATGCGCTGCTGCGCCCAGTGCTGAAACGGGTGGGTGCCGCCGCCGGCCAGGCCGACGTCGAGCTTGTCCGCGGCCTCCACCAGCGCGCCCTGGATGTCGGTGAGCTGCGCCAGCGCGTCGTCATACCCTGTGCAGATGCCGGTGGACAGCTCGATCATGCTCTCGGTCATTTCGGGCGTGACCAGCCCGGGCAGCTTGCGGCCCTGGAGCAGGCGCAGCAGGTCGGGCGCGCAGGGCATGAGGTCGTAGTTATGACGGCCCACGATCTGCAGTTCCAGCTCGATGCCGATGCTCAGCGCGCCCGATTGGGTGAACGGACCCAGACTCATGCCGATCCTCCTGTTGCGCGGCTAGCCGGGCCAGGGGCGATGTCGCCGCTGTAACCCAGCGCCCAGCGGGTGAGCAGCGGCGCGAGCAGCTCCAGAAAGGCGATGGCGCTGAACACCACGGCAAACACCGGGTGCAGCGCAGCGCCCGCAGACGTGCCGAGAAAGCCCAGGCCCAGCACGAAACTCACTCCGGCGGCCGGGTTGAGCGCCAGCCCCAGCGCGACCGACTGCCGCCAGCTCGCCCCACTGACCCGTCCGAATGCCAGCGTGCCCGCCAGCTTCGCAGCCAGCCGCACGACGATGACCAGTGCTGCCGCCAGCCCCCCGGCCAGCAGGATGCGGGCGTTGAGGCTCAGGCCCAGAATGAGGAACATCAGCACCATCAGCACCCCGCCCGCAGTGCCGAAATGCGGCGGCCACAGTCGCGGACGCGGGCTGCGCCAGCGCAGCAGCGCGCCGGCCAGCAGCGGGGTGAGCAGCGCAGACCAGCCCAGCATGCGAGTGAGCGAGAGGGTGAGCACGATCAGGCCGACGAGCATCAGCGCGCCGCCCTCGTTGCGGAAGTCGAAATGCCGCTCCACCCAGTTCACCGCCCAGGCCAGCAGCGCCGCAGCCAGCACCGAGCCGCCGAGCAGGTAAAGCAGATGCAGCGCCGAGGCCACAGCGCCCTGCGGCCCATCCGCGTCCATCATGCCCATGAGCAGACTGCAGACCAGCAGCGCATAAAACGTGTTCAGGGCCGAGAGCAGCAGCAGGCGCTCGGTCACTTGCCCATTGGCGCGAAACTCGCTGCCGATGCGCAGCACCACGGCGGGCGACGTGGCCATGAGCACGCCCGACACGATGGCCGACTGCAGCGCCGTGAAGCCCAGCAAGGCCAGCGTGATCCACACCGCGCCAAAACCCAGCGCCGATTCGAGCAGGCTCATGCCCAGCAGAGCCGGGTTGGCGCGCAGCCAGCGCAGATTCACCCGGTGGCCGATCTCGAACAGCAGCACGGCCAGCGCCGTGTCCACAATCGCGCGGGCGCTGTTCTGCAGGTCGTACACATTGAGCCCGGCGCCTCCGGCAGCCAGAATCATGCCGGCTGCGGCATAGCCCACCAGCCGTGGCCAGCGCAGAAAGCGAAACACCGACTCGCCCGTGAGCGTGGCCAGCACCAGCGCCGCGCCCACCCAGAACACGCCGTCGGGGTGCAAGGGCCATGCGGGCAGGGTGCTGCTGATCATCGTGCGGGGTCTCCGGGTGTTGAAGTGGTGTTGCACTCCACCATAGCAGAGCGTGATGTTGCCAGCTGAATGGATGGAATAACCAGAAATTACCGACAGTAAGAAGCAATTGATCGGTTCTTTCGGAATCAAGGCATGCCGGCCGGCGCAGGCTCCTAAAATGCCTAGATGCCCTACGTTCACCTCCGCACCCACACCGAGTATTCGATCGTCGACGGCGCCTTGCGTGTGGACGACATGGTGCCTGCCGCCGCTCGCGATGGCCAGGGGGCGCTGGCAATCACCGACTTCAACAACCTGTTCGCCACGGTGCGGTTCTACAAGGCGGCGCTGGAGGCCGGGGTCAAGCCGGTCATCGGCTGCGACGTATTGGTCGCGAGCCCCCGCGATCCGGCGCAGCCCACACGCCTGCTGCTGTTGGTGCAGAACCGTGTCGGCTATCTCAACTTGTGCGAGCTGCTCAGCCGCGCCTGGCTGGACAACCAGCAGCGTGGTCGTGCCGTGCTCAAGTGGGAGTGGCTGGAGGACGGGCGGGCCGAGGGCTTGATTGCGCTCTCGGGCGCGCAGGACGGCGCCATCGGCCAGGCGCTGTTGCAGGGTGACACGCGCACCGCGCAGACGCTGGCGCGGCAGCATGTCGCGGTGTTTGCAGACCGCTTCTACATCGAGCTGCAGCGCAGTGGTCATGTGGCCTGCGAGCCGCATGTGCAGGCGGCGGTGCCGCTGGCTGCGGAACTCGGCCTGCCTGTGGTGGCCACGCATCCGGTGGAATTCCTCAAGGCCGCCGATTTCGATGCCCACGAGGCGCGGGTGTGCATTGCCGAGGGCGAGACACTGGGCAATCCGCGCCGCCAGCGCAGGTTCACCGATCAGCAGTATTTCAAGTCGCAGGCGGAGATGGAGGCCTTGTTTGCCGATGTGCCTTCCGCGCTGGCCAATACCGTGACCATCGCCCAGCGCTGCAATCTGATGCTCGATCTGGGCAAGCCGCAGCTGCCGCTGTTTCCCACGCCCGAAGGGCTGACCCCGGCCCAGTTCTTTCGCCAGCAGGCGCAGCAGGGGCTGGAGCAGCGGCTGGCGGTGCTCTACCCCGATGCGGCGCAGCGCGATGCAGCGCGCCCGCGCTACCAGGAGCGGCTGGAATACGAGCTGGGCATCATCGCCAAGATGGGCTTCGAGGGCTACTTCCTCATCGTGGCCGACTTCATCAACTGGGCCAAGAACAACGGCTGCCCGGTGGGGCCGGGCCGGGGGTCGGGGGCGGGGTCGCTGGTGGCGTACAGCCTGCGCATCACCGACCTCGACCCGCTGGCCTACAACCTGCTGTTCGAGCGCTTTCTCAACCCGGAGCGGGTGTCCATGCCCGACTTCGACATCGACTTCTGCCAGGAAAACCGCGACCGCGTGATCGATTACGTCAAGCAGAAGTACGGCGTCGAGGCCGTGTCGCAGATCGCCACCTTCGGCACCATGGCCGCGCGCGCTGCGGTGCGCGATGTGGGCCGCGTGCTCGATCTGAGCTACACCTTCTGCGACGGCATCGCCAAGCTCATTCCGGCCAAGCCGGGCCAGCACATCACCATTGCAGATGCCCTGAAGCAGGAGCCCCTGCTCGCGCAGCGCTACGAGCAGGAAGAGGAGGTGCGGCAACTGCTCGATCTCGCGCAGCAGCTCGAAGGCCTGCCGCGCAATATCGGCATGCACGCCGGTGGCGTGCTGATCGCGCCGGGCAAGCTCACCGACTTTTGTCCGCTGTACGCCCAGCCGGGCAGCACCGACGCCGTGTCGCAGTTCGACAAGGACGACGTCGAGGCCGCCGGGCTGGTGAAGTTCGACTTTCTCGGTCTGGCCACGCTCACCATCCTGGAGCTGGGAGCGCAGTACATCCGCCGCAACCACCCAGACCGCGCCGACTTCAGGCTCGAAGACATTCCCCTGGACGACCCCAAGAGCTACAAGCTCATGGCGCGTGGCGATACCGTGGCCGTGTTCCAGCTCGAATCACGCGGCATGCAGGGCATGCTGCGCGACGCCCGGCCCGACCGCTTCGAGGACATCATTGCGCTGGTGGCGCTGTACCGTCCGGGCCCGATGGACCTCATTCCCACCTATTGCGCGCGCAAGGCCGGCAAGGAAGACGTGGTCTATCCCGACCCGCGCATGGCCCCGGTGCTGGAAGAGACCTACGGCATCATGGTCTATCAGGAGCAGGTCATGCAGGTGGCCCAGGTCATCGGCGGCTACTCGCTCGGCGGTGCCGATCTGCTGCGCCGCGCCATGGGCAAGAAAAAGCCCGAGGAAATGGCCAAGCACCGCGGCATCTTCGCCGAGGGCGCGGCGAAGAATGGCATCAAGCCGGAGAAAGCCAACGAAATCTTCGACCTGATGGAGAAGTTCGCAGGCTACGGCTTCAACAAGTCGCACGCCGCGGCCTATGCGCTGCTCGCGGTGCAGACCGCGTGGATGAAGGCGCATTACCCCGCCGAATTTCTCGCCGCCAACATGAGCATCGCCCTTGACGACACCGACAAGCTCAAGATCCTGGTGGAAGACGCGCAGGCCTGCGGCATCGCCGTGCTGCCGCCCGATGTCAACGCCTCGCAATGGCGGTTCGACCCCGTGGACAGCCGCACCATCCGCTACGCGCTCGGCGCCATCAAGGGCAACGGACAGGGCGCGGTGGAAGCCATGATCGCCGCGCGCCAGGAACGCTCCTTCACCTCGCTGTTCGACTTTGCCGCCCGCGTGGACCGCACCCGCATCAACAAGCGCGTGCTCGAAGCCCTGGCCAAGGCCGGTGCGTTCGACGCCCTGCACCCCGAGCGCGCCGCCGTGCTTGCCGCCGTGGAAACCGCGATGGACTACGCCGTGCAGCAGGAGGCCGCGCAGCAGCAGGCCGGGCTGTTCGACCTGTTCGCCGCCGACGCCCACACCGGCTCCGGCGACAACCCCGCGCACGAACCCGCACTGCCCGCCGTGGAACCGTGGGACTTGCGCACCAAGCTCTCCGCTGAGAAAACCGCCATCGGCTTCTACCTCAGCGGCCACCTGTTCGACGCCTGCGCAGAAGAAGTGCGCCAGTTCGCCCGCACCCCGCTGGCCGAACTGGTGGATTCGCGCGAGCCCGTGCTCATCGCAGGCATTGCCGCCGGGGTGCGGCTGGTGCAGTCGCAGCGCGGGCGCATCGCCATCCTCACCCTGGAGGACCGATCCGGCGCGATGGAAATCGTCATTGGTGACAGCCTGCTGGAAAGTGTGCGCGACCGCCTGCGCGACGACGTGCTGCTGGTGCTGCGCGGCAAGGCGCAGACCGATCGCTTCAGTGGCGGCCTGCGGTTCAACGCCGATGCGGTGTGGAGCCTCGACGAGGCCCGTGCGCGGCTGGGCAGGCACATCCGCGTTGCGCTCAACGGCAGCAGCAGCGCGCAGCCGCTGGTGGCGCTGGCCCACGCGCGCGCCAGCGAAGACGGCCTGCCGTTGCTGCTCGACATCGAGCGCGCCGGTGCGCAGGTCAGTCTCAGCGTCGAAGGCTTTCGTCTGCCGCCATCCGATGCGGTGCTGGCCGAACTCGCCCGCATGGCCAAGGACGGCAGGGCGGTGGTGGGCTATTGATCAGCCTGGATCGCGCGGACCGGCTTTCACCAGCATCGGCGTCCAGATCTTGCCATTGCTGTCCGGCGGGAAATGTTGCACCCGCTCGATGGCGCGCAGCACGGCCTGATCCCAGCTCGGCACGCCGCTGGAGCGTTCGACCTTGGCGGTGAGCACGGTGCCATCCGGCGAGAGATTGACCAGAATGGTCACGCGCGGATCGCCGGTGATCTGGTTGATCTCGGGGTAGGTCACGTTTTCGCGCACCAGGCTGGCAATGCGCGCGGCATAGGCGCCAGACGGCCCGGAGGTCTGCGCCGCAGTGCCCGTGCTCGTGGCCGATCCCGTGCCCGCCTGCTGCATCAACTGCTTCATGTAGTCGTCGCGCGACGAGGCGGCGAGCTGCGCCTGTTGTTGCTCGCGTTGCTTCTGCTTCTGTTCCGCCAGACGTTGTTGGGCTTCGAGTTTTTTCTGCTGCGCCAGCTTTTCCTGCTGAAGTCTTTCCGCTTTTTCGCGCTGCTGCTCGGCCAGCTTCTGGGCCTGCTCGCGCTGCTGTTGCTCAGCCTTTTGTTCAGCCAGACGCCGCTTTTCCTCGGCGAGCTTTTTCTTTTCGGCCTGCAGACGCTTTTCAAGCTGCGCTTGCTGTTCCTTCTGCTGTTTTTTCAACGCGGCCTCGCGCTCCTGCCGCAGCACGATGTCGGCCTGCTGCACCTGGGGTTGCGGCCTGGGCGCGACCACAGGCTGAGGCGGTGGGGGAGGCGGGGCTGGTTGCGGTTCGGGCTGGGGTTGCTTGCGCTCCATCGGGGCCGTCGGTCGCGGCGCGGCCCGCTGCACCGTGGGCGACCACAGCTCGGCTTCCACCGCTTCCGGTGGATGGCTTTTCCAGTGCACGCCAAAGGCAATGAGGGCGATGAGCAAGATGTGGAACAGCGCCGCCAGGCCGAAGGCGCGGATGGTGCCGCGCTCATGCGGCGGGCGCAGTGCATTGGGGTCGCCGGAGGGAAAGCGTGCCGTGCTCATGCCAGAGAGTGCATCAGGGGTTGGACTGCACGGCAAGGCCCACGCGCTCCACGCCGTGCTGCTTGAGGATGTTGAGCGCGCGCATCACCGCGTCGTACTTCACGTTCTTGTCCGCAGCGATGAGCACCGGCATGGCGTCCAGGCTCAGCCCGGCCTGGGCGGCGAGTTGCTGCACGGTCTGCGGCAGGTCCTTGAGGGTGACGGGTTGCGACGCGGCATTGCTTGACTTGTTCCTGGGGTCGCGCAGCGAGACTTCCAGCATGTCGTCTTTCTGGATGGTGACCTGCACCAGGGTGCTGGGCGCCTGCGGCGCATTGCCCACCGTGGGCAGCTTGACCATGGTGGGTGTGATCAGCGGCGCGGTGACCATGAAAATGATCAGCAGCACCAGCATGACGTCGATATAGGGCACGACATTGATGTCGGCCAAGGCGCGGCGGGAATGCCGCCCGCGGCCGCTGGGTTGCATCGCCGGCATCTCAGCGTCCTCCACCGAAGCCGGTGACAGGGCCTTGCGCGCGGGCGGTAGCCGCCGCAGCCGCGCTGGCCATTTGCGCCGCTGAGGGTGCCGGTGCACTCTGGCGCTGCAGGATGTTGGAGAACTCTTCGGTGAACGACTCGTAGCGGTTGGCCAGGCGGTCGATGTCGCGGGCGAAGAAGTTGTAGGCAATCACCGCGGGGATCGCCGCAAACAGGCCGATGGCGGTGGCCACCAGCGCTTCGGCAATGCCCGGCGCGACCGTCGCCAACGTGACCTGCTGCAGATTCGACAGCCCGACGAAGGCGTGCATGATGCCCCACACCGTGCCGAACAGACCGACATAGGGCGAGACCGAGCCGACCGAGGCGAGGAAGGAGAGGTTGGCTTCGAGCGCGTCCATCTCGCGCTGAAAGGCGGCGCGCATGGCGCGGCGGGCGCCGTCCACCAGGGTGGAGCCGTCGAGCACATGGCGCTCGCGCAGCTTGAGGTACTCGCGCATGCCCGAGGCGAAGATGCGCTGCAGCGGGCTGCCGTGGCGGCCGTTGCTCAGCGCCGACTGATAGAGATCGTTCAGCCCCGTGCCCGACCAGAATTCCTGCTCGAAGTCTTCGGACTTGATGCGCGCCGACTTGATCGCAAAGTACTTGCGGAAGATGACCGTCCAGCTCGCCAGCGACACACTGAGCAGCAGCGCAAGCACGAGCTGCACCACGATGCTGGCGCCGAGCACCATGGACACGATGGAGAAATTTTGATCCATAGGGAATGGGCCGGATGGGCGATTGAAGGAGTGGAGAGGAACGGCGCTATGGCAAAACAGACCGCATTACAACAAATCCGCAACGCGCTGACGCATCAGACAGAGGACAAGAGCGCAGCAAAAAGGTTCACGGCAAGGGCGCTACGGCGCAGTGCGGTTCTCAGCCCGCAGTCCAGCGGGTGATGCGCGCGCGCACGTCAGCGGGAATGCGGGCCGGTCGCAGGCTGGCAGACTGCACGCAGCCCACGCGCACGGTCGCTTCACACAGCAGCGTGAGTGGTGCGCCCTGCGCGTCCGTGCGCCAGGCCTGCTGCGCCACCTGCAGGCTGGCCGCGCCCAGATCCTGCACGCGAAGCTGGATCTGCAGCGCATCATCCAGCCTTGCTGGTGCGACGTAGCGCAGTTGCATCTCTGCGACGACGAACACGATGCCCGATTGCGCCGCCAGTTCGGACTGCGCCAGCCCGAGGCTGCGCAACCACTCGGTGCGCGCCCGCTCGAAGAACTTGAGGTAATTGGCGTAATAGACGATGCCGCCGGCGTCGGTGTCTTCCCAGTAGACCCGCACCGGCCAGTTGAATGTGCGCGCCGTCATGCCGCCTTGCGCTCCAGATAGCCGCGCAGGCGGTGCAGGGCGTCTTCCAGATTGGCGATGCTGTTGGCATAGCTCAGCCGGAAGTAGCGCTGCGGCTCGGCGGTGCCGAAATCCTTGCCGGGAACGAGCACCACGCCGGTGTCGCGCATCACGTCGAAGCAGAAATCCCAACTGTCGGCGGCAAAGCGCGAGCAGTCGGCATAGACGTAGAACGCCCCGTCCGGACGTACGGGAACGGTGAGCCCGAGAGCGTCCAGTCCGGGGACGATCAGGTCGCGGCGGCGCTGGAACTCGGCGCGGCGGCGTTCGTATTCGGCCAGGGTGTCGGGCTCGAAACAGGCCAGCGCGGCATGCTGCGCCACGCTGCTGGCGCAGATGAACAGGTTGCCGGCCAGGCGCTCCAGCGGCGCGATGAGCGCGGGCGGCACGACCAGCCAGCCCAGCCGCCAGCCGGTCATCTGGAAGTATTTGGAAAAGCTGTTGACGGTGATGATGTCGTCGCCCGCAGCCAGTGCGGTGCGGCCATAGGCGCGATCGAAGCTGAGGCCGAGATAGATCTCGTCGACGATGCTGACCCCACCGCGCGCGCGCACCACGTCGGCAATGCGACGCAATTCGTCGGGAGCGATGGAGGTACCGGTGGGGTTGGAGGGCGATGCCAGCAGCACGCCTGCGGTCTGCGCGTTCCAGGCCGCCTCCACTTCGGCTGCCGTGAGCTGAAAGCGCTGCGGCGCCGGTGCCGGCAACATGCGCGCCCGTGCGCCCGCTGCGGCAACGAAGTTCTTGTTGCACGGATAGCTCGGGTCGGGCATGAGCACCTCGTCGCCCGGGTTGAACAGCAGCAGGCTCGCCAGCGTGAGGGCGCCCGAGGCGCCCGCGGTGATGAACACGCGCGCCGGATCGATCTGCACCCCGTGCACCTGCGCATAGTGCTGCGCGATGCGCTCGCGCAGCGCGGGCAGGCCAGGGGCCAGGGTGTAGCCGGTGCGGCCGTCGCGCAGCGCGCGGGTGGCGGCTTCGACGACGGGCTCGGGCGCGGTGAAGTCGGGTTCGCCCACGCTGAGATGGATCATGCGCTTGCCGTGCGCGTCCCAGGCCGCCTGCTGTTCCCAGGCGGCGCGCACCACGTCCATGACGTAGAACGGTTCGATGGACTGATTGCGTTGGGCAAGGCGCATGGTGCGAGGTCGGTGGTGCCGGGTGTGCGGTGTCGGGTCAGTCCTTGCGCGGCGGACGCTGGCCGGCTGGCCGTGCGGCCGGGCGGCGCGGCGCGGCCTTGGCCTTGTGGCGCACGGGGACATGCGCAAAGGGGCTGGGCGGTGGGCTGAGATTGGAGGAGCCGGACTGCCCCTGAGGGTGCGACTGGTTGGCCGACTCGACTTCGATCTGGCGCAGCTGCGCGGCAATGCGGTCGAGCACGCCGTTGACGTATTTGTAGCCGTCGGTTCCGCCGTACACCTTGCCGAGTTCAACCGCTTCGTTGATGACCACGCGGTAGGGCACGTCGAGGTGGTGCTGCAGCTCGAACGTCCCCATCAGCAGCAGGGCGTGCTCCACCGGGGAGAGCTCGCTGGTCTGGCGGTCGATGTGCGGCTGGATCAGCGCGTCGAGCGGCCCGGCTTCGGCCAGCGCACCGTGCAGCAGCGACTGGAAGTGCGCGTCGTCGAGCTTGATGGTGGGGTAGCGCTCGTGCAGAAAGGCTTCGATGGCGCCCGCATCGCTGCCTGCGAGCAGCCACTCGTAAATGCCTTGAAACGCGAGTTCGCGCGACTTGCGCCGCGCGCTCTTTGGAGCGGTGGGAGCGGTCATGCGGCCTCGTCTTCGTCTGCGCTGATGTCGATGAACAGATTGGCCATTTCCACCGCGACGCGAGCGCATTCGGCGCCCTTGTCGATGCGCTCCAGCGCCTGCGCTTCGGTGTCCACCGTGAGCACGCCGTTGGCCACCGGCATGTTGTAGTCGAGCGCGACCTGGCTGATGCCGGCAGCGCTGGTGTTGCACACCACCTCGAAGTGATAGGTGTCGCCCCGGATCACGCAGCCGATGGCAATCAGCGCGTCGAACGCCTCGCTCTCGGCCAGCGCCTGCAGCAGCAGCGGCAATTCCAGGGCACCAGGCACGGTGTAGAGGCCGATGTCGTCCTCGCCCACGCCCAACCGTTCGAGTTCGTCGAGGCAGGACTGGGTGATGCGGTCGGTGATGGCGGTGTTGAAGCGCGCCTGGACCACGGCGATGCGCAGATCACGGCCATCGAGTTGTTCGGAAAGAATGCGGTTCTGGACGTTTTGCATGGCGTGGGAAGTCGGATGAGTGGCGCGCCGCAGGGCGCGAAAGGCAACAGCTTACGCGCCGGGCGTCGGGGTGGGGCTGGCGCTGTGCGCCGACTCGAAGCCGACGATCTCCAGCCCGTAGCCCACCATGCTGGGCATCTTGCGCGGCTGGCCGAGCAGACGCATCTGCCGCACGCCCAGATCGCGCAGGATTTGCGCACCGATGCCATAGTCGCGCAGCGCGGTGGCAACCGCCTTGGGCGGGGTGGTCGAGGGGTGCAGCAGATGCTGGAATTGCGCCCCGAGCTGCTGCGCAGACTCGCCGCAATTGAGCAGCACGGCCACGCCGGCGCCCTCGCGGACGATGCGGCCAAGCGCCTGCGGCAGATTCCAGGAATGGCGCTGGCACGTGCTGTCCAGCAGGTCGAGCACGGACAGCGGCTCGTGCACGCGCACCAAGGGCGCGGACTGCGTGGCCAGGTCGCCATGCACCAGAGCCAGATGCAGGCCATGCCCGGCGCGGTCGGTATAGGCCACGCATTGCATCGCGCCAAACGGGGTCTGCATGGCATGTGCGCCCACGCGCTGCACCAGCGATTCGGTGCGGCTGCGGTATTCGATCAGGTCGGCAATGGCGCCGATTTTCAAACCGTGCTCGGCAGCGAAGTGTTCCAGGTCGGGCAGGCGGGCCATGCTGCCGTCCGGATTCATCACCTCGCAGATCACGGCTGCGGGCTCCAGCCCGGCCAGCGCGGCCAGGTCGCAGCCCGCTTCGGTATGTCCGGCGCGCATCAACACACCGCCTTCCGCCGCCATCAGCGGGAAGACATGACCGGGCTGCACGATGTCGCTGGCCTTGGCGTTGCGCGCCACAGCGGCCTGCACCGCGCGTGCGCGGTCAGCCGCC
>JAGDVQ010000005.1:0-33355 GCA_023255715.1 Thiomonas sp. | reverse complement strand
GAGCCGTTGTGCTCCACCATGTGCTTGAGGCCGAGCTGCGCGCAGCGCTGGGCGGTGAGGGTGAGGCAGATCAGGCCGCGCGCGTGCGTGGCCATGAAGTTGATGCTCTGCGGGGTGATGTGCTCGGCGGCGATGACCAGATCGCCTTCGTTTTCACGGTCTTCTTCATCGACCAGGATGACCATGCGCCCGGCCTTGAGCTCGGCAATGATGTCTGGAATGGGGGACAGGGGCATGATGGGCAAGCTGCTGCGAAAAGCCCTTCATTCTAGAAGCGCACGGCCTGGCGTGCTGGTGTTCAAAAGTCGTAGCGACCGAAGAAAAAGGCGACGTTGCCGTTGTTCAGTTTGTTGTTGACCTTGGGGATGAAGGTGCCATAGAGCGAGAACTTGCCGAAGCGAATGGAGGCAATGGGCAGCGCGATGGGAAAGGGGATGTTCTTGAAAATGTCGGCGCGCGAGGTGACCGCCAGGGTGTAGCCCAGGCCGAAACCCACCGGGGCGTCGTTATTGAACATCCATTGATGGGCGTAGCCGACCACGGGCTCGGCGTTCCAGTGCGAGTCGGAAAAGATCATGGCATACACCATGTCCTCGTTGCCGTTCGCATCCATCAGATGCCGACCCCAGCCGATGCCCCAGGCGCGCTTGTTGAGGGTGGCACGCTTTGCTGCGGTGTAGGTGCCGGGGTCATGCCAGGTGTAGCCGCTGAAATACAGATCGTCCTTGCCGTGTTCGGTGGTGTTGACGGCGGTGTTCCAGGTGCCCTGTGCCCAGTCCGACACGCTGCCAAGGCCCAGTGCCCAGCTCATGCGCGGAGCAAGCGCCAGCCAAGCGAGGACAAGCACGGAAATGAAGCGTGAGCGAGCGATCGTCATGGGGTTTTGTTGGGTTCGAGAAACGATTTTCTGCGCGGGAACTGTATCAGCGAGGACATGGCGCGCTGTTTCCGTTTGCAACCCGTACGCAGCGCAGTGCATCGCACGCGTTCACGACGTCATGCGGGCAATCAGGCGACCCTGCTGCAACACCAGCAGGGTGTTTTCGGGCAGCGGCTCCCAGACTTCCGGCGTGAGGGGCACGCTGGCCAGCAGCACGGCGGGCGCGGGCTTGTCGTCCCGGCCCTGGATGTGCAAGCCGGAAGCGCGCACCTGATGCTCGCTGGCCGCCTCGCGGGTGAGCATGTGCAGCCCGGGAACCCAGGTGTTGCCCGGATGGCTGAGACGGCGGTGGGCGTGGGCGAACAACAGATCGCCATCGGTGTAGAGAAAGTTGGCCGGGCCAATGGCCCGCAGCCGATTCGCAAACTCGGCAACCCGTTCGATGCGGCGCTTGAGATCGTCGCTGCCGCCTGCGGTGTCGAGATCGATGAGATCGTGCATCAGCACATAAAAAGCATGTTCGGAGTCGGTCTGCCCCATCGGCCGGTGCGCGGCATGGGCCAGCGGCAGCGCATGCTCGATGTCGGGCAGGTCGCCGTTGTGGGCAAACACATGGCGGCGCCCGAACAGTTCGCGCGCGAAGGGCTGGGTGTTGACCAGCGCGACCGGCCCGCGCGAGGCGCGGCGGATGTGCGCAATCACCAACGGGCTGTGGAAGTCGTGCTTCTCCAGCACCGGGACGAAGGCGCTGGACAGCGCGGGCTGGGCTTCACGCAGCACATGCGCGTCTGCGCCCTCGAAGTAGGCCGCGCCCCAGCCATCGGGGTTGGCCGCGTGCGGGCCGCCGTGCCGGGCGAATTCGCGAAAGGCAAACCGCACCCGCGCAGGCACCCGGCTGGAATAGGCGAACAGTTCACACATGGGGTTGGCTCCGGTCAGCGTTCAACATGCGTTCCACATAGCGTGCGATCAGGTCGACCTCGAGGTTGACCGCCGCACCCGCCTGCAACCGGTGCAGATTGGTGTGCTGCAGGGTGTGCGGAATGAGGTTGATGCGCACGCGGCAATGCTGCGGCAGGTCGTCGACCTGGTTGACGGTGAGGCTCACGCCGTTGACCACGATGGAGCCCTTGTAGGCAAAGAACCGGCCCAGTTCGCGCGGCGCGTCCACCTCGAGCAACCACGATTCGCCCACCGGCTCGAACCGCGCGACATGACCGACGCCGTCCACATGCCCGGTCACCAGATGGCCACCGAGCTTGGTCGACAGCGACAGCGATTGCTCCAGATTGACCAGCGCGCCCACCGTATCGAGGCCGACCGTGCGCGCCAGGCTCTCGGCCGAGATGTCGAAGGCAAAGCCATCGGGCTGCAGCTCCACGACGGTCATGCAGGCGCCGCTGATGGCAATGCTGTCGCCCAGCTGCACGCCCTGCAGCCAGTCTGGTGCGACCCGCAGGGTGATGCGCTTGCCGTGCTGGCTGTTGCCGCCCAGCGGCGTGGCACTGGCGATGGTGGCAGTGGCTGTGATGAGTCCGGTGAACATGGCGATTCAGAAGAAATAGGAAGAAGAAAGGCGTGCGAGGATGCGCAGGTCGTCGCCCACTGGGTCGACCGCGTGCCAGCGCAGCGGCAGGCCGCTGGCCAGCGTTTCAATCGGGCCAAGCGCGGCCAGCCCCGCGCCCTGGCCGAGCAGTGTGGGCGCTAGATACAGCAGCAGTTCGTCGACCACCCCGGCGCGCAGCAAAGAGCCGTTGAGCTTTTCACCGGCTTCACAGTGCAGCTCATTGATGCCGCGGTGGCCCAGTGCGCGCATCAGCGCCCGCAGATCGGTCTTGCCGGGCTTGTCGGCATCAGCGGGCAGGGCGATGTCCTGGAGGTCGAGCCCGGGAGCCGCCGCAGCGCGCAACGCCGCAAGCCGGGGCGCAGCGGCATCAGCGGGCAGGGCGTGGACGATCCATAGCGGCGACGCCGTGCTCTGCAGCAGTCGCGCGGTTGCGGGAAGCTCCAGCCGGCTGTCGACCACGATGCGGATCGGCTGCCGCGGGGTGTCCACCGCGCGCACGGTGAGCTGCGGATCGTCCGCCCGCACCGTGCCCAGGCCGGTAAGCACGGCGCAGGCGCGGGCGCGCCAATGATGGCCGTCGGCGCGCGCCGCCTCGCCGGTGATCCACTGGCTGGTGCCGTTCGGCAGGGCGGTGATGCCGTCCAGCGATGCAGCAGCTTTGAGCCGCACCCAGGGCGTGCCGCGCATCATGCGGGAGAGGAAGCCGATGTTGATCTCGCGCGCTTCGTCTGCCATCAGCCCGACTTGCACCTGCACCCCGGCTTGCCGCAGCCGTTCCAGCCCCTTGCCCGCCACCAGCGGATTGGGGTCGGCAAGCGCCGCGACCACGCGCCGTATGCCCTGCGTGGCCAGCAGGTCGGCGCAGGGCGGGGTGCGGCCATGGTGCGCGCACGGCTCCAGGGTCACATAGGCGGTGGCGCCTTGCAGCGCGTGGCCGCGTTCCCAGGCTTGCTTGACCGCCTGCACCTCGGCGTGATCGAGCCCAGCGGCCTGGGTTGCGCCTTCGCCCAGCACCATGCCGTCGCGCACCAGCACGCAGCCCACGCGCGGGTTGGGGCTGGTGCGGTACATCGCGCTGCGCGCCAGGTCCAGCGCCCGGTGCATGTGGCGCCGGTCGTCTTCGCTGAACAGGGCGTCTGGTTGGGTCATCTCGATGCCTTGCCGCTTCGGGGCTTGGCCTTCGGGGGGGTGGGCGGCTGCATCTCCTGCAGCACATCGACGAATTGGCTCAAGTCCTTGAAGCTGCGATAGACCGAGGCGAAGCGCACGTAGGCGATGCTGTCCAGGGCGCGCAGTTCTTCCATCACCCAGCTGCCGATCTGGGTGGACGGCAGCTCGCGCGCGCCGCTTTGCAGCAGCAGTTGCTCGACGCGGACGATCGCCGTGTCCACCGCGTCCGCGCTGACCGGTCGCTTGCGCAGCGCGAGCAGGAACGAGGCGCGCAGCTTGTTGCGGTCGTAGTCGGTGCGGCGGCCGTCCTTTTTCACCACCACGGGAAAGCTGACCTCGGCCCGCTCGTAGGTCGTGAAGCGTTTGTCGCACTGGCCGCAGCGCCGCCGCCGCCGCAGGGCGGTGCCGTCCTCCACATCGCGGGTTTCAATCACCTGCGTGTCGGGGCTTTGGCAAAAGGGGCATTTCATTGCAGCGTTCGGAAAGGGAAACCGCCATTATTCACGCTGGGCGCAGCGCTCGCACTCTCGGTCACGGCTACACTGCCCGCCGATGAAAAATCTGGTTCTCCTCATTTCCGGGCGCGGCAGCAATCTGCAGTCCATTCTCCAGGCCGCGCGTGAGCAGGGCTGGATGGACAGCGTGCGCGGAGTGATCAGCAACAGGGCGGACGCCGCCGGGCTGGACGTGGCGCGCTCCTTCGGGGTGCCCACGCAGATCATGGCGCATACCGATTTCGCCAGCCGGGAGGCGTTCGACCAGGCCCTGGGTGACGTCATCGCCGCGCTGCAGCCCGACGTGATTGCTCTGTGTGGTTTCATGCGGGTGCTGGGCGAGGCGTTCGTGACGCGCTTTTCGGGGAAGCTGGTCAATATTCATCCGTCCCTGCTGCCGGCGTTCACCGGCCTGCGCACCCACGCCCGCGCGCTGGAAGAAGGCGTGAAATGGCACGGGGCCACGGTGCACCTCGTGAGCAGCGCGCTCGATCACGGACCGATTCTGGCGCAGGCCGTGGTGCCTGTTCTGGATGACGATACCCCGCAATCCCTTGCTGCGCGGGTGCTGGTGGAGGAGCACCGCATCTACCCTCCCGTGGTGCGCGCCTTGCTGGAAGGCCGGGTGCAGACCGACGGTTTGCGCACCCGCATCCTGCCAGCTCCTGAACATCTCTCTTGAAAGTGCGCCATGAAACCGCGTGATCTGCTCTACACCGCGCGCGACGTGCTGCGCGACATGCTGCGCTTCGATGCCGCGGCCGACGCGGTGCTGTCGCGGCATTTCCGCGCCCGGCCGCAACTGGGCAAGGCCGACCGTCAGGTTCTGGCGGATACGGTCTATCAGGTTCTGCGGCATCTGCGCCTGTTCCAGACCCTCGCCGCGAGTGACGAGAGCATCGGCGGAGCCATGGAATTGCGGCTCGCCATTCTCGGCTGGTCGGGCAATGCGGCGTCGGTGCACACCGCGTTTTCGCCCGAGCAACTGCAATGGCGCAAACGCCTGCTGACACAGGACGCCATGGCCCTGCCCGAGGCGGTGCGCTGGAGTCTGCCCGAATGGCTGGCAGCTGCACTCAAGCAGCAGTACGGCGACGACTATCCCGCGCTGGCGCAGGCGTTGCTGCGCCCGGCACCGCTGGATCTGCGGGTGAATGTGCAAAAAGCCCGACGCGAAGCCGTGCTCGACGTGTTCGCCCGTTTGAACATCCCAGCGCAGGCAACAAAGTATTCCCCTTGGGGTGTGCGCCTCGAGGGCAAGCCTGCGCTGCAAGACCTCACCGTGTTCCGCGAGGGGTGGGTGGAGGTGCAGGACGAGGGCAGCCAGTTGCTGGCGCTGCTGCTGGCGCCGCGTCGCGGAGAAATGGTGGTGGATTTTTGCGCCGGTGCCGGTGGCAAGACCCTGGCGCTGGGCGCGATGATGCGCAGTACCGGCAGGCTGTATGCCTTCGACGTGGCCGACTACCGCCTGGCCAAGCTCAAGCCGCGGCTGCTGCGCAGCGGGCTGAGCAACGTGTACCCGGTCGCCATCGCCCACGAACGGGATGAGCGGGTCAAGCGTCTGGCGGGCAAGGTCGACCGCGTGCTGGTCGATGCACCGTGCTCTGGCCTGGGAACCCTGCGCCGCAATCCGGACATGAAATGGCGACAAAAGCCTGAAGATATTGTCGAGTTGACCGCAAAACAGACCAATATTCTGCAATCTGCGGCGACTCTGCTCAAGCCGGGCGGGCGTCTGGTGTATGCGACCTGCAGCATCTTGCCGGAGGAAAACAGCGGGATCGTCAACGCGTTTCTTGCGGCACATTCCGAATTCGAGCGTGTTCCGGCGGATTCGGTCCTCGTCCAGCAGGGCGTGAGCGCGGACGGATTGACAGCGCAGGGCGATCTGCAACTCCGCCCCGACCGGCATGGCACCGATGGGTTCTATGCCGCGGTGCTGCAGCGCCGGGTTGTACCGCCTTCTGCGCAGCAAGGCACGAATTCGCTCCCACTTGCGCACTGACAAGGGTTAGGCGTTTGTCCCGAGCGCAGCGGGCCCGGCAGGACGGATAATTTGTCACGCACATGCCTGCAACTTACGCGTCATGTGCGGCTCCAAGTGTGTTGTATCCATCTGAAAGTGTTTGATGTTTGATGTATTTTTGAACTGGGCAGGGCACGGCCTGCTGCTGGCGAGTTGGTGGCAAATCGTGCTGTTTGCGTTGATCACCACGCATATCACCATTGCTGCGGTCACGATTTTTTTGCATCGGGCCCAGGCGCACCGGGCGCTGGAACTGCACCCCATCGCGTCGCATTTTTTCCGCTTCTGGCTGTGGTTCACCACCGGCATGGTGACCAAGGAATGGGTTGCCATCCACCGCAAGCACCATGCCAAATGTGAAACGACAGACGACCCGCACAGCCCGGTGACACGCGGCATCGACACCGTCCTGCTGCGTGGCGCCGAGTTGTATCGTTCCGAATCTCGGAATGCCGAGACCCTGAGCAAGTTTGGCCACGGCACGCCGGATGACTGGGTGGAACGCAATGTCTATTCGCGCTTCGTCTGGCAAGGCGTGGGGCTTCTGCTGATTCTCGACGTTCTTTTGTTCGGCGCGATCGGCGCCACGGTGTGGGCCGTGCAGATGCTCTGGATTCCCATCTGGGCAGCCGGGGTCATCAACGGTCTGGGTCACTGGTGGGGCTACCGCAATTTTTCAGCCCGCGACCGCAGCCACAATATTTCCCCTTGGGGGCTTCTGATCGGCGGCGAAGAACTGCACAACAACCACCACACCTATCCCACGTCGGCCAAGCTGTCGGTCAAGTGGTGGGAGTTCGATATCGGCTGGGCGTATATCCGCGCCTTGAGCTGGCTTGGATTGGCCAGGCCGCGCAAGCTGCCGCCCCAGTTCAGGCTGGGCGCCGTGCGGGCCGAGGTGGATCAACTCACGCTTCAGGCCGTCATTGCCAACCGCTATGAACTGATGGCGCGCTACGCTGCTGGGCTCAAGGCGACGCTCAGGGCAGAACTGGCCCGCGCCGCAGAGCAGGGCGCCTCAGGCAATCTGCCCGCCTTGCGCGCGGCCAGGCGCTGGATCGGCATGGAGCGCGATATTCTGTGCGAGCGCTCGCGCGCCCTGGTGGACGCGGCGGCGAATGCCAGTCCCAATCTCGGCAAGCTGTTGAACATGCGCGAAGAACTCAAGTCGGTCTGGGAGCAGACCAATCTGAACGCCGAGCAGCTCAGACAAAAGCTGCAGGACTGGTGCCATCGCGCAGAAGACAGTGGCGTGGCGGCACTGCGCGATATTTCACTGCGCCTGCGCCGTTACACCCCGGCGAACTGATTCGCTTGCGAGAAATTCGGCAGGCCATCCTGGCCTGTCTTGGCGTCACGACGGCCCGCGAGATCGAGCGTCGAACCGTTTTCGCGGTGTGTGCAGAAGTCTTGCGGAGAGCCGCCCATGAAAAATCCGCTGGTCTTGCCGTTTTTGCGGCAGATCCAGCGGATCGGTGATGCGACAGAGGGCTGATCAGATTACTTGATCTTGCCTTCCTTGTAGCTCACATGTTTGCGCGCAACCGGATCGAACTTCATGATTTCGATTTTTTCCGGTGTGGTGCGCTTGTTCTTGGTGGTGGTGTAGAAATGGCCGGTGCCCGCAGAGGATTCCAGCTTGATTTTTTCGCGTCCGCCTTTGGTTGCCATGATGGGCTCCGTGCAGTTCTAGGGTCAGTCCGGGTCAATGGATAAATTGCAAAAGCTCAGATCTCGCCACGCGAGCGCAGCTCGGCGAGGACGACATCGATGCCTTTCTTGTCGATGGTGCGCAGACCGGAACTCGTGACGCGCAGGCGCACGAAGCGGTTCTCACTCTCCACCCAGAAACGGCGATATTGCAGATTGGGCAGGAAGCGGCGCTTGGTCTTGTTGTTCGCATGGGACACATTGTTCCCGACCATCGGCCCTTTACCTGTCACTTGGCATACACGTGCCATGGCACACCTCGAAATTGTGTAGAACAAAGGCTAAAGATTATAGCCTGAAAGACCGGCGTGTCCACGCCTTTCGTCCGTGCGCGGCAAGAAGACGTGGCGGGAAAGACGATCAGGACTCGGCATTTTCCAGATAACGCTGGGCGTCCAGTGCCGCCATGCAGCCGGTGCCCGCACTGGTGATGGCCTGGCGATAAACGTGGTCCTGCACGTCACCAGCGGCAAACACGCCGGGCACGCTGGTGGCGGTCGCCATGCCGTCGTTGCCGCCCCGGGTGAGGATGTAGCCGTCCTTCATGTCCAACTGACCCTTGAAGATGTCGGTGTTGGGTTGATGACCGATGGCGATGAAGCAGCCCTTGAGTTCGATGTCCTCAGACGCGCTGGTCTGGGTGTTGCGGATGCGCACGCCCGTCACGCCGGAGTCGTCTCCCAGAACTTCCTGCAGCTCGCTCCAGAGCTTGAGTTCCACCTTGCCTTCGGCGGCGCGGGCCATGAGCTTGTCCACCAGAATGGGCTCGGCGCGGAACTTGTCGCGGCGATGGATGACCGTGACCTTGCTGGCGATATTGGCCAGATACAGCGCTTCTTCGACCGCAGTGTTGCCGCCGCCAACCACGCAGACCGGCTGGTTGCGATAGAAAAATCCATCGCAGGTGGCGCATCCCGATACACCCTTGCCCATGAAGGCCTGTTCGGTGGGCAGGCCCAGGTATTTGGCCGATGCGCCGGTGGCGATGATCAGGCTGTCGCAGGTGTAGACGCCGCTGTCGCCTTCGAGGCGGATGGGTTTTTCGTTCAGGTGCGCGGTGTGAATGTGATCGAACACGATCTCGGTGTTGAACCGTTCGGCATGCGCCTGAAAGCGCGCCATCAGATCGGGGCCCTGCACGCCGTCCACGTCGGCTGGCCAGTTGTCGACTTCGGTCGTGGTCATGAGCTGACCGCCCTGCGCCATGCCGGTGATGAGCAAGGGGTGGAGATTGGCGCGCGCGGCATAAACCGCAGCGCTGTAACCGGCGGGGCCGGACCCCAGAATGAGCACTTTGGCGTGTTTGGATGTCATGATGTGTGAGAAACTGGAGGCTGTAAGTTGGGAGATGCGGGGCTGCCTGGGCTTGGCTGAGAGGCCGGATGACAGGTTTGGCACCGCAACACAATCGCTAAGATTTTAGAAGGGCCGTGCAAAGGGTGCGCGATGCGCCGGGAAAGCCGTTGTTTCGCACGCCCGCTCTTTGCAAGACCCGGAAGATCCGGCAACTGGAGACACTGATGTCGCAAATCACCGATATTGACCTCGTTCGGCGCGTGCCGCTGTTTGCCGTGCTCACCGAGTCGCAGGCCTGGTCGATTTCGCAGTCCATCGTCAAGCGGCGCTACAAGCGCGGGGAAAACATTGTCGAGCAGGGCAGCAAGTCCAACGCGCTGTTCATTCTGTTGTCGGGCCGCGCGCGCGTGGTCAGCGTGGACGCCAAGGGGCGCGAGGTCATCATTGCCGTGCTGCACGCGGGCGACTATATCGGCGAGATGAGTCTGATCGACGGCGAGCCGCATTCCGCCACGGTGCAGGCGGAGGTGCAGACCGACGTGATGATGCTGGGCCGCGTGGCGTTCTTGCAGTGCCTGCCCGAGAACACCAGCATGTCGTTTGCCATCATGCGCGGCCTGGCGCTGCGCCTGCGCCGGGCGGATCGCAAGATTGAATCCCTGGCGCTGATGGATGTCTATGGACGGGTGGCACGCGCGCTGATGGAACTCACCGACGAGATGCAGAACGAGCATGTGATCCGCAACAAGCTGTCGCGCCAGGATCTGGCGAAGATGGTGGGCGCCTCGCGCGAGATGGTCAGCCGGGTGATGAAAGACTTTGAACAGCAAGGCTTTGTGATCGAGCGCGAGGATGGCAGCATGCTGATCCGCGAGCATCTCGCCACACTGCTGTGATGTATGCCGAAAATCGATACCCGACGCCGCCCCTCCCAGACCTCGCCACGTCCTGAGCCGCGCAGTCGCCTGCAGCGTTTTGCGGCAGAAGTCCGCTTGACCTTTGCGTTCATCGGCTGGATTTTGCTGAGCCTGAGTCTGCTGAGCTTTCACAAGTCCGATCCCTCCTGGTCCAGTTCCGGCACCGGCGGCGCCGTGGCCAACTGGGTGGGCGTGCTGGGTGCGTGGTTTTCGGACGTGGCCTATTTTCTTCTCGGCTTTTCGGCGCTTTGGCTCATTCCCCTGGGGCTGTATGGCGTGCTGCGCATGTGGCGCAACGCTCAACGCACTCCGTCACTGGCCGAGGCCGAGGAGACTCTCAGCCGTTGGCAGACATTGCGTCCGGTTGCTGCGATGGCCGGGGTGCTGTTGCTGCCCCTGTCGAGTGCGGCGCTGGAGTCCACCCGGCTCTGGAGTCTTGCGGCGCGTCTGCCTGGAGAAGCTGGCGGACTGCTCGGCCATGCGCTGGGTGCCGGGGTCGATACCTTGCTGGGCGACACGGGCGGGACGCTGGTGCTGTTGGCCGTCTTCCTGTTTGCCTTGAGTTGGGTCGGGCATTTTTCCTGGGCGGACGCGGCTGAGCGTCTGGGCGGCTGGATCGAGCGGCTGTGGACCTGGCAGATGGAGCGCCGTGGCCGCGAGGAAGACGCGCTGGCCGGCCAGCAGGCTACGCAGGAGCGCGAAAAAGAAGTCGAATTGCAGCGTCCGCTGGTGGAAGAGCGCGAGGTGCTCGCACCGGTGCTGATCGAGCCCTCTGTGGCTTTCGTGCCGCAGTCGCCGCGGGTTCTCAAGGAAAAGCAGAAACCCCTGTTCAATGAACTGCCCGACTCCACCCTGCCGGCGCTGAGCCTGCTCGACCCGGCGCCCGCCGTGCAGGTGGAATCGGTCAATCATGAAACCCTGGAATTCACCTCGCGGCTGATCGAGAAAAAGCTCAAGGATTTTGGCGTGGAGGTGCGCGTGGTGGCGGCCTATCCGGGCCCGGTGATCACCCGCTATGAAGTCGAGCCGGCCACTGGGGTGAAGGGTGCGCAGATCGTCAATCTGTCGCGCGATCTGGCGCGCGCGCTGTCTCTGGTGAGCATCCGGGTGGTCGAGACCATTCCGGGCAAGAACACCATGGCGCTCGAACTGCCCAATGCCAAGCGGCAGACCATCAAGCTGTCGGAAATTCTGGGTTCCAACAATTATCACGAGGCCGCGTCCCTGCTCACCATGGGGCTGGGCAAGGACATTGTCGGCAATCCCGTGGTGGCCGATCTGGCCAAGATGCCCCACCTGCTGGTGGCAGGGACGACCGGATCGGGCAAGTCGGTGGGTGTCAACGCCATGATTCTCAGCCTGCTGTACAAGGCCGAGCCCAGCGATGTGCGCCTGATCCTGATCGATCCGAAGATGCTCGAACTCAGCGTGTACGACGGCATCGCGCACCTGCTCGCACCTGTGGTGATCGACATGCGTCAAGCGGCGCAGGCACTGAACTGGTGCGTCGGCGAAATGGAGCGGCGCTACAAGCTGATGAGCAAGCTCGGCGTGCGCAACCTGGCGGGCTACAACACCAAGGTGCTGGAGGCGAAGGCGCGCGGCGAGCCGCTGACCAACCCGTTCAGCCTGACGCCGGATGCCCCCGAGCCGCTGGAGAAGCTGCCGCACATCGTTGTGGTGATCGACGAACTGGCCGACCTGATGATGGTGGTCGGCAAGAAGATCGAGGAGCTCATCGCGCGTCTGGCGCAGAAGGCGCGGGCCTCGGGCATTCACCTCATTCTTGCCACGCAGCGGCCCAGCGTGGACGTGATCACCGGGCTGATCAAGGCCAACATCCCCACCCGCATGGCGTTCCAGGTGTCGAGCAAGATCGATTCACGCACCATCCTCGACCAGATGGGCGCGGAAAGCCTGCTCGGCATGGGCGACATGCTCTACCTGCCGCCGGGCTCGGGCATGCCGCAGCGGGTGCATGGCGCCTTTGTCAGCGATGCCGAGGTGCACCGCGTGGTCGAGGACATCAAGAGCCGGGGCGGGCCGAACTATCTCGACGGCATTCTCACCGGCGAGGAGGAGGCCGAGGGCGCGGACGGCGCGCTGGGCAGCGCAGGCGGAGCCAACGCCGAAAGCGACCCACTCTACGATCAGGCGGTGCAGATCGTGCTGCAGCACCGCAAGGCCTCGATTTCTCTGGTGCAGCGTCATCTGCGCATCGGCTACAACCGTTCAGCCAGACTCCTGGAGCAGATGGAGCAGTCGGGCCTGGTGTCCGCGCTCACGTCCAATGGCAACCGCGACATTCTGGTGCCGGTGCGGGCGGAATGACCGGCGCTGTGGCGCGATCCCCCTTTTGGCTTGATTCGAGAAGGACAACAAGATGACGATTCTCATCGCCCGCGGGCGCGCTGCACTGGCTGGGCTGCTGCTGGGTGTCGGCCTCTACGCTGCGCCCCTGCCCGGCGCTGTGGCCGCCACATCCGTGCAGTTGCTGGAACAATGGCTGCAGCAGACCCGAAGCGGCAGCGCCCAGTTCACCCAGACCGTGCGCAACGCCAAGGGACCTGCTCAGGCACCGGCATCGGGCCAGTTCGCTTTCGAGCGCCCAGACCGGTTCCGCTGGGACTACACCAAGCCCTATGCCCAGGTCATCGTCAGCGATGGCAAGCAGCTCTGGACCTATGACCACGACCTGGATCAGGTCACCATCACCCCGGTGACGCAGGCGTTCAAGGGCACACCGGCCGCCATTTTTGCCGGGGCCGACCTGACCAGGCTGTTCACCCTGCAGCCGCTGCCCGATGCCGACGGGTTGCAGTGGGTGCAGGCCACGCCCAAATCCAAGGACAGCAATTTCGACTGGATTCGCATCGGCCTGCGGGCCACGCCACAAGGCCCGGAAGTCGCCGAGTTGCAGCTGCGTGACGCCTTCGGCCAAGTGTCCACCATGCGCTTCACCGCGATCGTTCGCAACCCGGCGCTCGCCGCAGACAGCTTCCGCTTCACCCCGCCCAAGGGGGCCTCGGTCATCAATCAGCCCTGAACATGCAAGACAGCCCGGGCCTTTTCGACGACGCGGAACTGCCGGGGCCGTCGGTCTCGATGCGTGTGCCCACAGCGCAGGTGCCGCTGGCCGAACGTCTGCGGCCACATCATGTCGATGAGGTGGTCGGACAACGCCACCTTCTCGGCCCGGGCAAGCCGCTGCGCGTGGCGTTCGAGACCCGGCGCTTGCATTCCATGCTGTTCTGGGGCCCGCCGGGCGTGGGAAAGACCACGCTCGCCCGGTTGATGGCCGGTGCCTTCGACGCCGATTTCCTGCCGCTGTCGGCCGTGCTCGCCGGGGTCAAGGACATCCGCGACGCGGTCGCGCAGGCGCAGGCGGCGCAGCAGCGGGGGCGGGCGACCATCGTGTTCGTCGACGAGGTGCACCGCTTCAACAAGAGCCAGCAGGACGCGTTCCTGCCGCATGTCGAGTCCGGCCTGTTCACCTTCATCGGCGCCACCACCGAGAACCCCTCGTTCGAGGTCAACAGCGCGCTGCTGTCGCGCGCCGTGGTCTATGTGCTGCAGCCGCTGGACGACGACGACCTGCGCGCGCTGATGCAGCGTGCCCTGCCGGGCAGCGGGGTCGAGGCGATCGAACCCGAGGCGCAGCAGCGCCTCATCCGTCATGCCGACGGCGACGCGCGCCGCCTGCTCGGCGCGCTCGAGCTGGCGCTGCAGGCCGCGCAGCGCGCAGGGCAGTCGATCCTCGGCGCCGATCTTCTGGAGCAGACCCTGGGCGCGACGCTGCTGCGTTTCGACAAGGGTGGCGACCAGACCTATGACCTGATCTCTGCGCTGCACAAATCGGTGCGCGGATCGGACGTGGACGCGGCGCTGTACTGGTTTGCCCGCATGCTCGAAGGCGGCGCCGATCCGCGCTATCTCGCGCGGCGGTTGATCCGCATGGCGGTCGAGGACATCGGCCTTGCGGACCCGAAGGCCCTCACCCTCGCGCTCGAGGCCGCGCAGGTCTACGAGCGCCTGGGCAGCCCCGAAGGCGAACTGGCACTGGCCGAGGCCGTGGTCTATCTGGCCGTGACGCCGAAGTCGAACGCGGTCTACAAGGCGTACAACGCCGCCCGGGCATGCGCCAGGGACAGTGGCACGCAGCCCGTGCCACTGCATCTGCGCAACGCGCCGACCCAGTTGATGAAAAACCTGGGCTACGGCAAGGACTACCGCTACGCCCATGACGAGCCGGACGCCTTTGCTGCCGGAGAGACCTATTTTCCGGAAGGCATGACGCCGCCGCGCCTTTACCAGCCGACTTCGCGGGGGCTGGAGGAGCGCATTGCCCGGCGCTTGCAGGCGCTGGCAGAGCGCAATACCCATGGCAGTGTTCTGTCGACTTTGCCGACGGAAGACGACACTGTGGCGCCCGAGCCGCCGTCCGACTGACGGCCATCACAATGCGGGTTCACCCGCTGCAGGGTGCACCAAGGCAGGCGGTTATCATCGCGCCAGCTCAAAAAACAGGGGGCTTGGACAGCCCGGCCCCCGCACAAGCCAATGCAGCCTGTTCACACTTCCGCCCGGCTCGATTCCTGCCCGGTGCCATGTTTCCCATGGGGCGCATGACCCCATGCGGGACTGACATGCAAGCCCCGCTCAAACCCGCTGCCAACGCCACCGCACCGACACCGTGCGGTGAATCGGGCATGCGCCTTGCTTTCCTGTTTCCTTTGTTGTTCTGTTTGCACGTTTCATCTCGGCCGCTTCAAAAGAGACTGGCCGCAACGCACTAGCCATCCGCTCGTCAGGAGAATGTAGGTATGGATATCTTTCTTCAGCAGATCGTCAACGGTCTGGTTCTGGGCAGCATGTATGCCCTGATCGCCCTCGGGTACACCATGGTGTACGGCATCGTCAACCTCATCAATTTCGCGCACGGCGATGTGATGATGGTGGGGGCGCTCACGGCATACAGCATGTTCAAGTTGTTGGAGCATCTCGCGCCGCACATGGCGCCGTGGCTGGTGATCGTGCTGGCCGTCGTTGTTGCCATGCTGGCGACGGGGTTGCTCAACTACTTCATCGAGCGCATCGCCTACAGGCCCCTGCGCAATGCGCCCAAGCTGGCGCCGCTGATCACCGCCATCGGCATGTCCATCCTGCTCGAAACCCTGGCGATGATCATCTGGGGACGGGACTACAAGGTGTTCCCCGCGCATCTGCTGCCGAGCAACATCATTCACATGGGGGGCGTGGTCATCACCCCGGTGCAGATCATGATCCTGGTCGTCACCGCCGTGCTGCTGGGCGGGCTCACCTGGCTGGTCAACCACACCAAGCTCGGCCGCGCGATGCGGGCGACGGCCGAAAACCCGCGCGTGGCATCGCTGATGGGGGTCAATCCCAATTTCGTCATTTCCTCTGCCTTCGTGATCGGTGCCATGCTGGCGGCCATTGCGGGGGTGATGTGGTTCGCCAACTTCGCCACCGCCAATTTCTACATGGGCTTCACGCCGGGGCTGAAGGCGTTCACCGCAGCGGTGCTGGGCGGCATCGGCAATCTGTCCGGTGCCATGCTGGGCGGGGTGTTGCTGGGGCTGATCGAGGTGCTGGGGGCAGGGTATATCGGCACGCTGACCGGCGGGGTGTTCGGCAGCAACTACCAGGACATCTTCGCGTTCATCGTGCTGATTCTGGTGTTGACCCTGCGTCCGCAAGGCTTGCTGGGTGAGCGCGTGGCGGACCGCGCCTGAGGAGAACGACCATGGACAAACAAAAGAACTGGGTCTGGATTGTTGCCGGTGCCGCTGCGCTGATCGCGCTGCCCATGGTGCTGCAGATCGCTGGCGACGCCTGGGTGCGCATCGCGGCCTTCGCCATGCTCTACATCATGCTGGCCCTCGGCCTGAACATCGTGGTAGGCCTGGCCGGTCTGCTCGATTTGGGCTACATCGCGTTCTATGCAGTGGGCGCCTATCTGTATGCGCTGCTGTCGTCGAACCAGCTCACGAGCAATTTCGATGCGCTGGGGGCGATGTTCCCCAATGGCTTTGACGTGTCGATCTGGCTGGTCATTCCGCTGGCAGCCGCGCTGGCGGCCAGCGCGGGGATCGCGCTGGGCACGCCCGTGCTCAAGCTGCGCGGCGACTATCTCGCCATCGTCACCCTGGGCTTTGGCGAGATCATCCGCATTTTCATGAACAACCTGAACGCGCCGATCAACATCACCAACGGCCCGCAGGGCATCTCGGGCATTCACGGTATCCGCCTGTTCGGCTGGGATCTGAACCACAACATCGACATCGGCAGCTTCACCATCCCCTCCGTGGCGCAGTATTACTACCTGTTCCTGGTGCTGGTGGTGTTTGTGGTGATCCTGAGTTACCGGCTGCAGGATTCGCGCATCGGCCGTGCCTGGATGGCCATGCGCGAAGACGAGATTGCCGCCAAGGCCATGGGCATCAATACCCGCAACATGAAGCTGCTGGCCTTCTCCATGGGTGCTACTTTTGGCGGCGTGGCCGGGGTGATGTTCTCGGCGTTCCAGGGATTTGTCTCTCCCGAGTCGTTCTCGCTGCTGGAGTCGATCATCGTGCTGGCCATGGTGGTGATCGGTGGCATGGGGCACATTCCGGGGGTCATCCTCGGTGCGGTGCTGTTGTCGGTCTTGCCAGAGGCGCTGCGCTACACCGGCTTCATTTCCGACTGGCAGCAGCACGCCTTCGGCCATGTGTTCATCGACAGCGGCATCCTGCGTCAGCTCATCTACGCGCTGGCCATGATCATCATCATGATTCTGCGGCCCAAAGGCTTGTGGCCCGCGCCGGAGCATGGCAAGAGCTTTGCGAAGCTGCCCACTCCGCTGCAGGAAGGAGGCAAGGCATGAGCGAGATCGTGTTGCAAGTCAGCGGCGCGTCCAAGCGCTTCGGTGGGCTGCAGGCCTTGAACGATGTCGGCATCAAGATCGACCGCGGCCAGATCTATGGCCTCATCGGCCCCAACGGTGCCGGCAAGACCACATTCTTCAACGTCATCACCGGCCTGTATCCGCCGGACTCCGGCGACTTCATTCTGGCGGGCAAGGCCTACAAGCCGGCTGCGGTGCATCAGGTGGCGCGCGAAGGCATTGCGCGCACCTTCCAGAACATCCGGCTGTTCCCGGACATGACCGCGCTGGAAAACGTGATGGTCGGCCGCCATGTGCGCACCCGCAGTGCGGTGATCGGCGCGGTGTTCCGCACCAGGCATTTCAAGGCCGAGGAAAAGGCCATCCGCGAACGCGCGCGGGAGCTGCTGGCCTATGTGGGCATCGAGCGCTACGCCGACTTTCGCGCCCGCACCCTGTCGTATGGCGATCAGCGCCGGCTTGAAATCGCGCGTGCGCTGGCCACCGATCCGCAGTTGCTGGCGCTCGACGAGCCCGCAGCCGGCATGAACGCCACCGAAAAGCTGCAATTGCGCGAGCTGCTGACCGCCATTCAGAAGGACGGTCGCACCATCCTGATCATCGAGCACGATGTGAAGCTGGTCATGGGCCTGTGCAATCGCGTGACCGTGCTCGACTACGGCAAGATCATTGCCGAAGGGGTGCCCGCCGACGTGCAAAAGGATCCAAAAGTCATCGAAGCCTATCTCGGCGCAGGGGAGCATTGAGCATGTCCGAAATTGTTCTCAAGATCACGGGCCTGCGCGTGTCCTACGGTGGCATCCAGGCAGTCAAGGGAGTCGACCTTGAGGTGCGCAAGGGTGAGTTGGTCAGTCTGATTGGCGCCAACGGTGCGGGCAAGACCACCACACTCAAGGCCATCACCGGCCTGCAGCCCATCACGGACGGGGAAGTGCATTACGCAGGTCGCACCATCAATGGCCAGGGCGCATTCGACCTGGTGCGGCAAGGGCTGTGCATGGTGCCGGAAGGGCGCGGGGTGTTCACCCGCATGACCATTCAGGAAAACCTGCAGATGGGCGCCTACACCCGCAAGGACAAGGAGATCGCCAGCGACATCGACAAGGTCTACGGCATCTTCCCGCGTCTGAAGGAGCGCCGCGACCAGCTCGCCGGCACCATGTCCGGCGGCGAGCAGCAGATGCTGGCGATGGGCCGCGCGCTGATGAGCCGGCCGCAGGTGTTGCTGCTCGACGAGCCGTCGATGGGGCTGTCGCCCATCATGGTGGACAAGATTTTCGAAGTGGTCGAAGACATCTCCAGGCAGGGTGTGACCATTCTGCTGGTCGAGCAGAACGCCAAGCGTGCGCTGGGTCTGGCCGATCGCGGCTACGTCATGGATTCGGGGCAGGTCACCATGACCGGCCCGGCGGACGAGCTTCTGCACGACCCACGCGTGCGGGCGGCCTACCTGGGAGAGTGAGCGATCCGATGGTCAAAAAGGGCCTGCATCTTGCAGGCCCTTTTTCATGGCGAGGACCTTGCTCAGGCCTTCGCGCCGGCCTTGTCGGCCTCGGTGGTGAAGGCGTCGGCAAAAAAGGCGTCCTCGGGCAGCCTGCAGAGAGTCGTGAAATCACGCTGTGCAGCCTCCACCATCACCGGCGCGCCGCAGGCATAGACCGCGTGGCCCGAGAGATCGGGACAATCGGCCATGACCGCCTGGTGCACGAAGCCCGTGCGGCCCGCCCAGCCTGCATCGGCTTCGGACAGCACGGGAACGAAGCGCAGATTGGGCATGACGGCGCATTGCTGCTCCACCCAGTCGCGCAGGTAGAGATCGGGCAGCTTGCGCCCGCCCCAATACAGCGTGACCGGCCGCGTGTCGGCATTGGCCTGCATCTGTTCGAGCATGGCCTTGATCGGCGCGAAACCCGTGCCGGAGGCCAGGAAGATCATCGGTTTGCGCTCGGGATCTTCGCGCAGGAAAAAGCTGCCGAACGGCCCCTCGATGCGCTGGATTTCCTTCTCCTTCATGGCACTGAACACGTGGTCGGTGAACCTGCCGCCAGGCATGTGTCGCAGGTGCAACTCGATCTGCGGCGATTCAGATGGGGCGTTGGCCATGGAATAGCTGCGCCGCACACCACCCGGCAGCAGAAACTGGATGTACTGTCCGGCGCGGTAGCGCAGCGGATCGGCGGCGGGGAGCTGCAGCATGACCCGCACCACATCAGGGGCGAGGTGCGTGATGCTGCTGACACGCGCGGGCATTTTTTTCACGGGGAACTCGCCCGCGCCGACCACTTCATGACTTTCGATCACCACATCGCTGAGCGCCGTGGCGCGGCAGGCGAGAATGAAGCCCTGCGCACGCTCGGCCTCGCTGAGCGCCTTGAGCTGATGCGGGCCCAGCGCGATTTCACCCTGCAACAGCTTGCATTTGCAGGAGCCGCAGGCGCCGTCCTGGCAGCCGTAGGGCAAGCCGACCGACTGGCGGATGGCGGCGGCAAGCAGGGTTTCTTCAGCCTGTACGGTGTATTGATGGCCGCTGGGCTGGACGGTGACTTGATGATTCATGGATCGGATGACAAAGGTTGAAGATGAATGGAACAAGCAGACTGCGGCAGCCCCGCCTGCTCATCGTGGGCTGCGGTGACATCGGCATGCGGGTGGCGGCTCTGGCCCGCGGCCGCTACCGGCTGCTGGCGCTGACCTCGTCGCCCCAGCGGCTGGACGCATTGCGTGCTGCAGGAATCGTGCCGATCGTCGGCAATCTCGATCAGCCGCAAACCCTGTGGCGACTCGCTGGTCTGGCACCGGATCGCGTGCTGATGCTGGCCCCACCGGGCGACACCTCCGGCGCGTTCGACTTGCGCAGCCGCCATCTGATTTCCAGACTGAAACAGTCAGGCATCTTATCCGGGCTCGCGAAAAAAACCTTGCGCGTGGTCTATGCCAGTACGACCGGTGTGTATGGCGATTGCGGTGGGGCGCTGGTTGCGGAAACCCGCAGCTGCGCGCCGCAGACCGCGCGTGCGCAGCGCCGCTGCGACGCCGAGACACACTGGCGCAAGGCCGGGCGGGAGCGCCGCTGGCGTGTCGGTCTGCTGCGCATTCCCGGCATTTACGATGCACAGTCCCGCTCACCCAGGGCGCGGCTGGAGCGCGGTCTGCCCGTTCTGGCACGGCCCGATGACGTGTACACCAACCACATCCATGCGGACGATCTGGCGCGGCTGTGTCTGCTGGCGCTCGAGCGTGCCGCGCCCGGACGGGTCTACAACGTCTGCGACGACAGCAGTCTGCGCATGGGCGATTACTTCGATCTCGCCGCAGACCTGTACGGCCTGCCCAGGCCACCCCGCGTGGCGCGCGCCGAGGCACAGGCAGCAGGCTTGAGCCCGATGATGCTGAGCTTCATGGGCGAATCGCGCCGCCTGGACAACACCCGCATGAAAGCCGAATTGCGCGCTGCGTTGCGCTACCCCGATGTGGCGCTGGGGTTGTTGTCGGAGCAGGCAGACGAAGCAGATTGAGCGCCGCGCCTGCCTGCGATCACGGCATCAATGCGTTTGCTGCGTGTTCTCCGGCAATTGCAGGGTGGGCAGGGGGCGCACGGTTTCCACCAGAATCAGCGGGCCGTCATCCAGCTTGGGCGCTGGCTTGCGCTCGCGCGGCACATGGATGGGCGCAGGCTGCGCGGCAAGGGCTTCCTGCACACGGCGGATGGCTTCTGCATCCGACTGCACCCACTGCAGGCCCGCGGCTTGCGCCGTGGCTTGCAAGGTTTCGACAGGCAGCACATAGTGCGTCGGCGCGGTCGCTGGAGCGGGTGCGGACGCGGCGTGCTGGGCGTCGCTGGCTGGGGCAGCGACCGCTGTCGGGACTGGTGCGTGGGTCGGTGCGGGGGCGGGCACTTGCGCTGATTCGGCCACCTCAACCAGAGCGCCGTGTTCCTGCACGGTCGCTGCGCGGGCTTCTGCCGGTTCAGCCAGCTTGAGCACCAGCGGCGCTTCCTCGTCCGCCGGAGGGGGTGCGGAGATCGTCGCGGCCACTGTGCCGAGCGCCACAGGGGCAGCGAGGGAGCCGAAACTGCGGCCCTGCGCCTGAGTCGGCGCGTCGCCCTCGGCTTCGACCGAGACCTGGGCGGCGTCTGCGCTCATCTCGCCGTTTTCGCCCACGACGCCGCCTTCACGGCGCCCGCCGCGACGGCCGCGGCCGCGGCGGTTGCGCGATTTGCGCTCGGCTTGGGCCTCGCCGGTTTCCCCTTCTGCCTGCATGCTCGCGGCCTCGGCCTCGGCCAGCGCGGCGGCGTCAGCTGAAATCAGGCCGTCATTGATCGTCTCTGCGGGGGCGGCGTTCTCGCCAGCTTCGCGGCGCGGTCGGCGGTTGCCTGAACGGCTTCCTGCCTGGGTGCGTGGCTGCATGTCGGCAAGGTTGTCCTCGGAGCCGATGTTGTCTTGCGCGGGCAGGGCTTCGGCGCGCTCCTTGCGGGCTGCGGTTTCTTCAGGGCTACGTTCGCGCTTGCTGCGCTCGCCGCGTCCGCTGCGTTCCCCCTGGGCCTGCTGGACCCGGGGAGGGCGGTTGCGGCTTGCCGAGGCGTCTGCGGTGGCGACTTCGGCGACGTCGTCGGTTGCCGCATCCCTGCTGCGCTGCCGATCGGCGCGCTGCCCGTCGCCCTGTCCCTCGCGCTGGCGGTCACGTCCGCCACGGCGGCGGTTGCCGTTCTGGTTGGCGCCGTTGCGCGGGCCGCGCCCGCCCTGCCCGGCGGTGTCCGCCTCGCTCTTGGTCAATGCCGGAGTGAGCGCAGACGCTGGCTTGGACGCTTCAGGCTGGGCCGGAGTGGTTTGTGTCGGCTCGGCCGAGAACAGGCGCTTCACCCAGCCAAACAAGCCGCCCGTGGCTGCTGGGGCGGCCGGCTTGTCTGCCGCCGCGGCAGCGGGTGACGCCGGAGACGCGCCTGAGGCCCCGACTGCGGGCGCACTGGACGCTGCGGACTTGTCGGCAGCAGGAGTGGGCACGATGGGCGCCTGGCCTTCCGGCGTGATGCCGCGCACCAGGGCTTCCTGGCGGGGACGTTGCTCCTTTTCGCGGCGGGTGATGGCGGTGTTTTCCTCCACCTCGTCGGCCATCTTGTAGCTGGTGGGCAGATTGTCCAGCCGCGGGTCGTCGTGCTTGAGGCGTTCGAGCTTGTAGTTCGGGGTGTCGAGGTGCTTGTTGGGAATGAGCAGCACCGACAGGCGCTGGCGCAGCTCGATCTTGGTGATTTCGGCGCGCTTTTCATTCAGCAGGAACGAGGCGACTTCCACCGGCACCTGCACATGCACCGCGGCCGTGCCTTCCTTCATGGCCTCTTCCTGGATGATGCGCAGGATCTGCAGGGCGCTGGACTCGGTGTCGCGGATGTGGCCGGTGCCGTTGCAGCGCGGGCAGGTGACGTAGGCCCCTTCCGACAGGGCAGGGCGCAGGCGCTGGCGCGAGAGTTCGAGCAGGCCGAACTTGGAAATCTTGCTCACCTGCACGCGGGCGCGGTCCTGTTTCATCGCCTCGCGCAGCCGGTCTTCGACCGCGCGCTGGTTGCGTGGCTCTTCCATGTCGATGAAGTCGACCACGATCAGGCCGCCCAGATCGCGCAAGCGCATCTGGCGGGCCACTTCGTCCGCGGCTTCGAGATTGGTGCGCAGGGCGGTCTCTTCAATCGCGCTGCCTCGGGTGGAACGTGCGGAGTTGACGTCCACCGCGACCAACGCCTCGGTATGGTCGATGACGATGGCGCCACCAGCCGGCAGGTTGACCGTGCGCGAATACGCGGTTTCGATCTGCTGCTCGATCTGGAAACGCGAGAACAGTGGCAGGTCGTCCCGGTAGCGCTTCACGCGCTCGACCGTGTCGGGCATGACGTGCAGCATGAATTGCCGCGCCTGCTCGTACACGTCTTCGGTGTCGATCAGGATTTCGCCGATGTCGCTGGTGAAATAGTCGCGGATGGCGCGAATGACCAGCGACGACTCCTGATAAATCAGGAAGGCGCCCTTCTGTGTCTCCGAGGCATCCCGCACGGCGCTCCACAGCTTGAGCAGGTAGTTCAGGTCCCACTGCAGTTCTTCGGCGCTGCGGCCGATGCCTGCGGTGCGGGCGATCAGGCTCATGCCTTCGGGGTGCTGGAGCTGGTCCATCGCCTCGCGCAGTTCCTGGCGGTCTTCGCCTTCGATGCGGCGGCTCACGCCACCGCCACGTGGATTGTTGGGCATCAGCACCAGGTAGCGCCCGGCCAGCGAGATGATGGTGGTCAGCGCCGCACCCTTGTTGCCGCGCTCTTCCTTCTCCACCTGCACCAGCATTTCCTGACCCTCGCGGATCACGTCCTGAATGCGGGCCTGCGAGGGCGGCACGCCTTCCTTGAAATACTGGCGCGAGATTTCCTTGAACGGCAGGAAGCCGTGGCGCTCTTCGCCATAGTCGACGAAGCAGGCTTCGAGCGAGGGTTCGACCCGCGTGACCACGGCCTTGTAGATATTGCCCTTGCGCTGCTCGCGCCCGGCCTGTTCGATATCGATGTCGAGAAGTTTCTGTCCATCGACGATGGCCACGCGCAGTTCTTCGGACTGCGTGGCGTTGAACAACATGCGTTTCATGTCAAAGCTCCTGACCGCGTCTTGCGGCCGATACAAAGCAGGCGCCAGGGCGCCCCCATGCGTTGTTGACCGGAGCTGAAACGAGGCGCTGGATTGCCGCTTGGAACGCGGCGGCCAGGGCAGGCAGAATCAGACGACGCTCATGCCGGGAGATCCATCCGTCACACTCCAGAGGAAAGCGCCCGTCTTGCGGAGCCGGGCATTTGGCCCGGGTGCAAGGCGGCTTGGCATGCGGCGACGACTGGGCGCCGCATGCAGAGTGGAGTGTCGGGGTGGGTGAGCACAAGCAGGTTTCGCGCGCGGTGACGGCATCCAGCACGATGTCGGGGCTGTGGTGCGGTCGCAGGCGAATTGTCGATTCAAGGGTTTCAGATCCAGGATGGCAAAGCCAATCGGGCGTCGCGCGGGTGGGATGCCTTGCGCGCAACAGCATCGTTTGGGCTTTGGGCCAACGCTCATTTCGATGAAGTCTGCTCACCTTGCCGCAGCCAAAAAGGGCGGGGCGGCAAGATCAGCAGTGCGGAGCCGAATCTAGAATGAGTGCCACTGCCACAGTGGTTTGATCGGCCTCGCGCCAACCCGGAAAAACCCGGCAGGCAGCAAGACGCAATTGAGGCGGCACCCACTACATTCCTGGCACGTCGCCGAGCTGCATCACGCAACTCCGCGGAAAGATTGCCAAAATTTGCTCATCCAACTCCACAACTTCACGTCCGATTATATGCACACTGCCCCTTCGCCCCAGGTTCGACTGCTCCAGGTCGGTGATGCGGGAGAAGGCCAGCGGCTGGACAACTTTCTCGCGCGCCATCTCAAGGGCGTGCCGCGCAGCCTGATCTACCGCATCGTGCGCTCGGGGGAGGTGCGGGTCAACGGCGGGCGAGCCAGTGCGGATCAGAAACTCCTGTCCAGCGATCAGGTGCGCATTCCGCCCGTGCGCGTGGCGCAGGCGGATGCGCCGCGCGCCGCGCCATCGGTCCAGTTTCCCATCGTGTTCGAGGACGACCACCTGCTGGCGATCAACAAGCCGGAAGGCGTTGCGGTGCATGGGGGCTCCGGGGTGAGTTTCGGGGTGATCGAGGCACTGCGGGCCGCGCGGCCGACGGCCAGATTCCTCGAATTGGTGCACCGGCTCGACCGCGACACGTCCGGCCTGCTGCTGATCGCCAAGAAGCGCAGCGCGCTCACCGCGTTGCATGCGGCGCTGCGGGAGCGTCATGCCGACAAGCGTTATCTCGCGCTGGTCGCGGGGTTGTGGACGCGTGGTGCGGTTCTGGTCGATGCGCCGCTGCACAAGTATCTGCTGGCCAATGGCGAGCGGCGCGTGCGGGTGGACGCGCAGCAGGGCCAGGAGTCGCGCACCCAGTTCCGTCCGCAGGAGCGCTTTGCCCTGGAAGGGCTGGGAGATTGGGGCGGATTGACCTTGCTGCAGGCGCGTCTGCTGACGGGACGCACGCACCAGATCCGGGTGCATCTGGCGCACAGCGGGCACCCCATCGTGGGCGACGACAAATATGGCGATGAGGGTCTGAATGCGCTGCTGTCACGCGGGCAAGTGCCGGGCGTGCCGCCTTTCAGGCGCATGTTCCTCCATGCGGAGTCTCTCGCCATTGCGCATCCGGCCACGGGCGTGCGGCTGGAGCTGCGGGCGCCGCTGCCGGACAACTGCGTGCAATGGCTTCATCAATTGCGGGCACAATGCGCGCCATCCTGACTCACACAGCGAGCCCCCACCATGCACCGCCAGAATTACGACCTGATTGTGTTCGACTGGGACGGCACGCTGATGGACTCCACCGCAGCCATTACCGGTGCCATCCAGCAAGCCTGCGGCGACCTGGGGCTGGCCGTGCCCAGCCGTGAACAGGCCTCGTATGTCATCGGCCTCGGACTGGACGACGCGCTGCGCCATGCCGCGCCAGACTTGCCGCATGCCGATTACCCGCGACTGGCTGCAGCCTATCGCAGACATTACTTCGCGCTCGATGGTCAGTTGGCACTGTTCGATGGTGTGCTGGAGTTGCTGCATGAACTCAGATCGGCGGGCTACAACCTGGCGGTCGCCACCGGCAAGTCGCGCATCGGCCTGAGTCGGGCGATGGACCGACCCGAGCTGCGCGGCCTGTTCGACACCACGCGCACCGCTGATGAAACCTTCTCCAAGCCGCATCCGGCCATGTTGCAGGAAATCATGGCGGAACTCGCCAGTCCCCCGCAGCGCACCATCATGGTGGGGGACACCACGCATGATCTGCAAATGGCGCGCAATGCGCAGTGCGACGCCATTGGCGTGAGCTATGGCGCGCATGACATTGCCCAGCTGCAAACCCTGTCACCGGTCGGGCTGGTGCATTCCGTGAGCGAACTCCGGAGCTTTCTGGAACAACATGGTTGACCGCCGTCCCGACAGCGCAAGGCGTTGCCGGGACCGGTGGCTTACATCTGCGGACGCATCACATTCGGAATGTTGATGGCCGGGGAATTCACCACCGGCACGGCAACCGAGGGGGTGTTGACCACCGGCACGGTCACGCTCGGCGTGGCCACGCTGGGCACATTGACCGAAGGCGTCGCGACCGACGGGACGTTGACCGACGGTGTGTTCACTGCGGGCACATGCACTGCGGGTGCGTTGATCACCGGGACGGTGACTGCAGGTGACGTGACCGCGGGCACGTTCGGCGTCTGCACCGAAGGCACTTGCGTGGCCACCTGTGCGCCAGTCTGTGCGCCGAATCCCTGACCGATGGCCAGACCCTGCGCGCCGATACCCGATTGCGCCTGGGTGGTCGTGCGGGTCTGGACGGTGTCGCGGTTTTGCGCTTCAGTGCGGGATTGTGCGTTGGCGGAGCCGGATTGGGTCAGCGTGGCATCGGCCGACGGCGCCCGGGTCTGGCTCTGGGTGGTCGTGCGGGTTTCGGCACGGGTTGTGGCCGATTGGGACGTGCGCGTCTGCGCAGCGGGCTTGGTGTGCTGGTCGGTCGAGCGCGCCGAGGACGTGGCAGATTGCTGGCCGTCTCCGGCAGCCTGCAGGGCAGTCTGTGCGCTGGCGATGCCGAAGGACAGCGAGACGGCGGCAACAGCAGCGGACAGAACGGTAAGGGTACGGGTCTTGGACATGAGGGTTCTCCTGTAGGTGAAGGGTGAGTCGTTCACGCAGTGGTAATTATTCCCACGTCAGCGCTTGTGTGTATCATAGTGGCAAAAATTCCCACGTCAAGTCGATCCGCGCTGATTTATCCTGCCCTCATGTACGACGCTCTCAAATCTGCGGCCCTTTCCATCCTGCGGCCCTTCGTGCGCTATCTCATCACGCAGGGCTGGACATATGGCGGCCTGGCTGAACTGCTGAAATTTGTCTATGTGGGCGAGGTCATCGCGCTGGACGAGCGCGACGGAAAGCCCACGCCAACCGATAGCCGCGTGAGTCTGCTCAGCGGAATTCATCGCAAGGAGGTGCGACGGCTGCGCGAGGAATTGCAGGCCGGATCTGGGCAGATAGCCCTGCGGCATGGAGCCAATCTGTCGGCGCAGGTGGTTGCCGCCTGGGTGGCTTGCGAGGCCTATCGCGATGCGCAGGGCGAACCGCGCATCCTGCCCCTGCGTGCTGTGGAGCCGTTGCCCAGCTTCGAGAGCCTGGTGCGACTGGTGAAGGCCGATATGCGGCCGCGCACCGTGCTCGACGAGTTGCTCAACGCCGGCGTGGTGGAACTGCAGGATGATGCGGTGAGGCTGGCGCGCGGCGGCTATGTCTCGGATCTGCCGGAGGACAGGCTGGCATTCATGGGCGCGCACATCGGTGATCACCTGCGCACCGCCGTGCACAACCTGGAGGGCCGCGCACCTTATCTGGAACAGTCGGTGTATTTCGACGATCTGTCCGGGAAGGTTGTGGACGCGGTCCGCGCGGATTTGCGCCACCTCGGCGAGCAGGTCTTGCAGGAGGCCTATCAGCGCATCGCGCGGGCCGAGCAGGCCGACCGCGCGGCGCACGGGGACATGCCGACAGACGCGCCGGTGGATGCCCGGGCCGCCGCACAAGCCGATGAGCAGGACGCTGGCAGGAGTCGTCTGCGCCTGGGGGTCTATTACTACGAGGAGGCAGTGCCGCCCTCGCGTCGGCCCGGAGACGCCAAATGAAGGCATTGCAACGTCATGGTCTGCTGGTGTTGCGTGCGGCAGGGATGGCCCTGCTGGGGTTGGTGCTGGCTGTGGCTGGCTCGGTCGCGGCCACGCCAGGTGGAATGGGGGGAACGGGAATCGATCCGGGCGGCATCGGCGGCACCGGCATCAGTCCTGGGGGCATCGGCGGAACGGGCATCGTGGCCATCGGCCCGGTTCAGCGCTTCGGCAGCATTTTTGTCAATGGCGGGGAATATGCGCTTGCACCGCAGACGCGCTATCGCGTGGATGGGCAAGCGGCGAGCGAGCAGAGCCTGCATCTTGGCGACATGGTGAGTGTGCATGCCGTGGAACAGGGCGGGCGGCTGGATGCGCTGGAAGTGCGCATCGATCATGCCGTCATCGGGCGGGTGTCGCAGATCGATGCTTCAGCCGCACGGCTGGTGGTGCTGGGCCAGACGATTCATCTGCTGCCCAGCACGCTGCTGCGCACAGAACGCGATCAGCCGCTGCCGCTGTCCCGGCTGTCCGTGGGGGACCTTGTGCGCATCAGCGCGCTGCATCGAGGGGCGGATCAATGGCAGGCTTTGCGGTTGGTCAAGCTCTCCAGCCCGCCTGCCCGGCAGGTCACGCAGTTCCAGCTGCGTGGGCGGATCGAAGCGGTCAGCGCAGATGCACAGCGGGTGCGGGTCAACGGAGTCTGGATGTCCTTGACACGTGCGACGCCACGAACTGCCCTGGCTGTCGGCGCGCAGGTCGTCGTGCGGGGCAGCCAGGGTCCACAGGGCGAGGTGATCGAGGCCCTGCAGCCATCGCCCTTGGTTGCAGCGCCGCCTGGCGCCCGCGTGGTGCTTGTCGGTTATCTGCAGCAAACCCCGCAAGGCTGGGAGTCGCAGGGCTTGCGCATCGAAGGCGCGAACGACGGGTTGAACCGTGCACTGCAATCTGCCGCCGGGGAGCAGCCTGCGCCGCTGGTCATCGTCGGCACCTTGCAGTCGCCACAGATGGTGGTGGCCGAGCGCGTCATTCCTCAGGTGGATGCCATGCAGTTCGCGCTGCCACCGCTGGCTGGCGCGGCAACGTCGGGTCCGGGGAAGGCGGGGGATGCGGCTGGCATCGAAGGATCGGCGGCCCAGTTCCCGCCATCCATCCCGTCCGGCCAGGGCGTCAACATGCCCATGCCGGGCATCGTCTCGCCAGCGCTGCCCACGATCATCCTGCCCAATGTGAACGCGCCAGTGACACCCGCCTTGCCCGCGGTGCCGCAAGTACCCTCGGTCAACCTGCCGGCGGCGGTTCCCCCCTCGGTGATGCCGTCCCCGGTCGCACCACCTCCAGTGCCTTCGGTTGCACCGCCGACGGTCAACACCCCCAGCGTGGCAACACCGGCGCTGCCTGCCAGCCCACAGCTTCCCACCATCCCCCGTCCCTGAGGCGAGGCATCTGGCGCAAAAAAACCCGGCAGTGCCGGGTTTCGGGGTTGAGGAGAGCGTGCTCTTATTCCGGGATGAACACTTTGCCATCGGCAATGGCCTTGACCGTCAGCACCATCAGCAGCGCGATCAGCGCGGTGGTCACCGCCAGCAGTGCACCACCCAGGCCAATCAGGAAGCTGCTGCCGATCTTGCTGCCCATGGTCAGGCTGGAGATGGTGATGGCCGCCAGCGGGAAGGAATACGCCCACCACGACATGAAGAACGGCACCTTGCGGAACTGCGGGATCTGATAGAACAGCAGCAGGGTGGTGAACAGCGCCACATAGAACAGCACGCGGGCAAAGTTGTCGACCACGCCGCCGTCGAGCGCAAGGTAGGACAGAAAGCCCACCGCAGGCGGCGCGATCAGGATGAACAGCGTGGGCAGCAGCTTGGCGGGTACCGGCGGATGGAAGAAAAAGCGGTTCATCATCACGGTGAGCAGCACGATCCAGAACACCAGGCCGATGCTGAAAAAGAACCACGAGATTTCCGGCGAGCCGTGGGTCATGCCGGCGATCGGCACCAGGATGTTGCCCACCACGGGAATGAACCACGCCGGGGTGGAATGCTGGATTTGATAGTGGGTGTGGTGAATCCAGGACGACATGATCACCACGGTGAACACCAGGTGCAGGGCGATGCCCCCCCACCACAGCGCTTGCGACCACTGCGGTTGCACATGCAAGAAGGCGATCGACAGCAGCAGCGCACTGATGGAAATCGCCGGGAAGAAGCTGATGCGCACCGGGTGGTTGAACTCGGCCTTGAGTTCACCGGGGTAGCGCAGGGCCTTGGCGCCGTAGCCCAGGAGCAGCACGACAAACAGAGCCAGCGCCGCGTAGCTCAGGCCGATGCCCACGCCGTGCGGCATGGTCAGCACCTGTGCCGACTTGTGCCAGGCAATGGCCAGCCCGGTCGTGCCCATGATGGTGGCGAACAGGGTAATGGGGAAATGGGCCAGCCAACTGCTGGCATGCGCCGGTTCGGCGGCTTGTGAAGTTTGTGCGGTGGACATGGCAGGAATAGTTGAGAAAAACGGTACGGAATTGTGGCCGCAGCGCCTCGCTCTCACATTGATCGAACGCAATATTGAAAAATTTTGATACAACTGTGTGACACCAGTCACATCAACAGCAATCGGGACGTCGTTTCTATACTGGACGGATGAAATCGCTCTCCGACATTCGCAAGGATTACAGCCGCGCCGAGCTCGACGAGGCGCATGCCGACGCCGATCCGCTCAAGCAGTTCGAACGCTGGCTGCAGCAGGCCATGGACGCACAGGTGCCCGAGCCCAACGCCATGACCCTGGCCACCGTGGGGCCCAATGGCCGCCCGTCCACTCGGGTGGTGCTGATCAAGCATGTCGATGCGCGCGGCGTGGTCTGGTACACCAACTATCACAGCCGCAAGGGACGCGAACTGGAAGCGCACGCCTTCGCTGCGCTGCAGTTTCACTGGGTGGAGCTCGAACGCGTGGTGCGCATCGAGGGCAGGGTGGAAAAGGTCAGCGCCGAGGAGTCGGACGCCTACTTTGCCAGTCGCCCGCTGGCCTCGCGCATCGGCGCCTGGGCGTCGCCGCAAAGCGAGCCGATCGACGGTCGCACCACCTTGCTCAAGCGCGCCGCCGAGTTCGGCCTGCGCTATGGCATCAGTCCGCCGCGCCCGCCGCACTGGGGAGGCTACCGCCTGGTGCCGGACGCCTGGGAGTTCTGGCAGGGGCGCCCCTCGCGGCTGCACGACCGCCTGCACTACAGCCTGCAGCAGGACGGCAGCTGGCTGCGGCAGCGGCTGGCGCCTTGAAGTCCGGCGCTGCGCGGTTCAATCGGCCAGCAGTTGCAGGCTGGTGGCCGCGTCTGCCCGGTGGATGTCGATCTGCAGTTCCACATACTCCGGCACCTCGCTCATCGGTGTCGGGTCGGCTTCGCAGGCGCAGCCGGGGATGATGCTGAAGTAGCTCAGTCCGGCCCGGATCTGCAGATGCTCTGCGGTTTCATTGCGCTGCAGCACCATCAGACAGACATCGTCGGTCAGGGCGTGACTGCCGCGGGCGATGCCCTGCTGCAGCGGGCGCACCAGGGCGCCGGCCTGTTGCAGTTCGGCGAGCAGGACCGCCTGAAAATCGGGTTGCGTCCAGGCGGCGCAGGCTGCAGGGAGGCGGAGCGACATGGGATCGTGCCATTGTGCGGGGATTGCGGCATTATTGCGGCACCGGTCCATCACAACATCGAGGCAGACCCGCATGACGCATCCTCTTTCACCCCATCGCCGCAGGCTGCTGCAGGTTTTGGCCGCAGCGCCGTTGCTCGGCCTGCTGCCTGCGGTCCGGGCGCAAAGCGCGCGCCAGGCCGAGGGCGTGCTGGCCGACATCGCCAAGGCCACGTTCATCGCCGAGGGCAAAGGAAAACGGCCGATCTACATTTTTTTCGATCCGAACTGCCCGTTCTGCCACCAGCTCTACAAAAAGCTGCGGCCCTTTGTCGGCAAGGACGAGGTGCAGTTCCGCTGGATTCCGCTGGGCATGCTCACCCCCAGCAGCCTGCCCAAGGCGGCGGCGATCCTGCAGGCCATCGACCCGCTGCAGGCGTTCTACAAGAACGAGGACGACTATGACTTTGCCGCCAACGGCCAGCCCGGTGGCGGAATCGAGCCGGCGCAGACCATCACCCCCAAGGTGCGCGACGAACTCGCGGCCAATCTGGCGCTGTACAACAGCCAGAAACTGTTTGGCGTGCCAGTGGTGATCTGGCACAAGGCCGACGGCCGCGCCGACATGCTGATCGGCGTACCGTCGGATGCGCAGATCCGCAAAATCCTCGAACAGGCGCGCTGATCACAGGCTGAGCTGCAACCCTGCGGCAATGCCGCGGCCGGGTAGCGGCGCGAGGTTGCGCAGGGTGTCGATCGAGCTGGCGCTGTAGGCGTTCTGATTCGTCAGGTTGTCGAGTTTGACGAACCACAGCCCGCCGTGCCCGCCAAGCGTGATGCGCCGGGTCAGGCTGGCGTTGACCCGCACATAGCCGGGCGTTGCGCCGAGCAGATCGCTGCTGGGCACGCGGTTTTGCCGCGCGGCCATCTGCAGCTCGGCGCGCGCGCTCCACGCGCCGGTGGTGTAGATCAACGCTGGCGTGAAATGCAGCGGGGCGATGCGCGGTAGCGGCTGGGTGTTGCTCAGGGCGTCGGCGCGCACCCAGTCCAGCCGGGCGGCAAGGTCCAGGCGCTCTCCTTCCCGGTCGATCAGCGGCTGCAGCGCAGTGGCCTCGACGCCGAAAAAGCGCGCGCGCACCCCGACGTAATTGAACTCCGGCAGCGCGTCTGGCGTGTCTGCTGGGACGATGTTGCCGTCGCCATCGACCGTGTTGCCGCTGCGGATCAGCGCGATGTAGTTGGCATAGCGGGTGAGAAATGCGGTGGCGGTGTAGCGGGTGCGGCCCTGCGCGACCTTGAACCCGGCCTCGATGCTGTTGCTGCGCTCCTTGGGCAGCGCTGGATTTCCGCGTTCGTAGGCGCCGGTGGCGTCGTGCGGGCCATCGGCGTAGAGCTCGTCGTAGCTCGGCGCGCGCTCGTTGTGCGACACCGTGCCGGTGAGCGCCAGCGTCGGTGTGAGCGCGTACTGGCCCTGCAGCGACAGGCTCAGCGGGGTGAAGCGCCGGGCGCTGGCGCTGCCAAAGCGGGCAATGCCGGTGGCGGCCTCGCCATCGGAGGCCACGCGCGCCTGCTCCACCCGCGCGCCCGCAGACCAGGCCCAGGGGCCGCCAGCGCCGCTGGCCAATGCGAACAATGCGGTGTTGCGGGTGTGGGTCTGCGGCAGGAAGGCTTCGTCGCCGAGCGCGGAAAAATCAAAGCGCAAGGCCTGCAACCCGGTTTCCAGTCGCACCGAACCCAGCGTGTGGTGCGCGGTCAGCCGCAGGTTGTCTCCGGTGTTGACAAAGCGGGTTGCGGGCTGGCCGGAGTCGAGTTCGACATGGCGGTAATCGGTGTGGGTGTAGGACAGCCCCACGCTGTCGGCGCCGAGCACACGGCGCAGCGTGCCGCGCAGGCTGGTGCGCTCCGAGCGCATGTCGATCTGCACGTTGGGATCGACGATGGTGCCGTAGCGGTTGTCGTTGCGGCTGAACGCGGCGCCGAAAAAGCCCCAGTCGCCGGTCAGCCCCGCGCCGAGGCTGCCGCC
>JAGDVQ010000127.1 GCA_023255715.1 Thiomonas sp. | reverse complement strand
TGACGATGTTGTACTGGCTGTAGAACTCGCGCATGAGCTTGAGACCGTTGCCCTGGAACATCCAGGCAGTCATCTGGCGCGAGTTGAAGCCGAAAGGCACCGTGCCGCCGAGCGCAAAGGTCGGGTCCTTGCCGAAGAAGTAATACGGCGCGGTGTGGCAGCACTCCACCGTGCCTTGCTGCACGGCGTCGACCACACCGAACGCGGGCACCAGTTCACCGGCTGCGTGCACCGAAATCTCGAACTTCCCGTTGGTCAGTTCCTTGACCTTTTGCGCGAACACATTGGCCGCGCCATAAATCGTGTCGAGCGAATTGGGAAAGCTCGACGCCAGGCGCCAGCGCACGGTCTGCTGCGCCATGACGGCAGGTGCAGTACCCGCCGCAAGAATGCCGGCCAGGCCAGCATGTTTCACGAATGAACGACGTTCCATGGAGTCTCCGAAGGAAAAGTTGAAAGCATCGGGATGTCATTTCTTGTGCGGTAGACGATCACCGCCCCGATCGACTGATCGTAACTTGTGTAACCTGTCGCATCCTTACGGGTTAGCACGATAGATTCCTGACTTCGGAGTGAATCTGCTTTGCGTGGAAGTACCGCATTCGCTCAGCCCACAAAAAACAAAGCCGCCCGAAGGCGGCTGGAGCGCGCGTGTTTGCAGATCAGCCTGCACCGCCCACGGTCATGCCGTCGATCAGGATGGAGCCCGTGGTCTTGCTGCCGTAGGTGTGGGTGTCGGCGCCGACGGCAACCACATTGCGCAGCATGTCGCGCAGGTTGCCAGCGATGGTGATCTCCTGCACCGGATAGCGAATCTTTCCGCCCTCGACCCAGAAACCCATGACTCCACGCGAGTAGTCGCCGGTGACGTAATTGATGCCGTGACCGATCAGCTCGATGGCAAACAGCCCGGTGTCGAGCTTGCGCAGCATGGCGCGCAGATCATCCCGGGGCTGGGTGAGTCGGCTGGTGAGCAGCAGGTTGTGCGCGCCCCCGGCGTTGCCCGTGGTCTGCATGCCCAGCTTGCGCGCCGAGTAGGTGCCCAGCAGGTAGCCCTGCACCACGCCACCTTCGACCAGCGCGCGCTTGCGCGTGGCAACGCCTTCGCTGTCGAACGGTGAACTGCCGCGGCGTTTGGGCAGAGTGGGGTCTTCGATCAGGTCGATGTGGTCGGCCCAGACCGGCTGCCCCAGGCTGTCCTGCAGGAAAGACGATTTGCGATAGAGCGCCCCGCCACTGATGGCGTGGGTGAAGCTGCCGATCAGCCCCGAAGCCAGCGGCGACTCGAACAGCACCGGACATTTGCGCGTGGACAGCTTGCGTGCCTTCAGCCTGGAGAGCGCACGCTCGGCGGCATAGCGGCCGACGGCCTCGGGCGACGCCAGGTCGGCGGGATCGCATTCCGACGTCCACCAGTAGTCGCGCTGCATGTCGTCACCGTGGCCGGCGATCGGCGCGCAGGACAGGCTGTGCGACGAGGTGGCGTAGCCGTCGCAGAACCCGCGACTGTTGGCCAGGACGAAGTGCGACTCCTGCGCGGACACGCTCGCGCCCTCGCTGTTGCGGATGCGCGGATCGACGGCGAACGCAGCGCGCTCGGCACGCAGGGCGATCTTCGCCGCGGCCTGCGGCGTCAGGTCCCACGGGTGATAGAGGTCGAGCGCGACCTGTGGCTGACCGATGGCGAGTTGATCCGCATCGGGCAGCCCGGCGCAGTCGTCCTCGGCGGTATAGCGGGCGATATCGAAAGCGGCCTTCGCCGTGCGTGCAATGGCCTCGGCAGAAAAATCGGAGGTGCTGGCGTGGCCACGGCGCTGGCCGTCAAACACGCTGATGGACAGGCTCTTGTCTCGGTTGTGCTCCACGTTTTCGATCTGGCCGTTGCGCACGCCGACCGACATGCCCTGCCCTTCGGAGACTTCGACTTGCGCGTCGGTCGCGCCAGCCTTGCGGGCCTGGTCGAGCGCCTGCTGGGCGAGGTCCTGAAACTGCGATTTGCTGTAGGCGAAACGTCCCACGATATGGAATTCCTTGTTTTTGCTCTGCGCCCCGCCCGGGATGGACGGTCGGCTGAGGTGCGTCTGAAGTCAACGGATAATAAGAGCCATGAAATTCCCGCATCGCCCCACCGACTCCGCAGACGCTCCGCCGGACGATCGTCCTCCGAGCAAAAGCCAGGTCAAGCGCGAGATGCTCGCGTTGCAGGAGCTGGGCGAGCAGCTCATCGCCCTGCCCGCACACACCATCCGTCAGGCCAACCTGCCCGAGGCGCTGCGCGACGCCGTGCTCGAAGCCCAGCGCATCACCGCGCATGGCGGGCGCAAGCGGCAGACGCTCTATGTCGGCAAGCTCATGCGCTCGACCGACGCCGAAGCGGTGCGCGCCATCCTTGCTGCCGCCACACAGGACGACCGCGCCAGCGTGGCCCGCATGCATGCGCTGGAACGCTGGCGCGACCACCTGCTGGCCTTTGATGCGGCGCAGACCGAATTTCTCGACAAGTATCCGAGTACCGATGCACAGCAGTTGCGCCAGCTCGTGCGCGGTGCACGTGCCGAAGTGGGCGTGGACAAACCGCCGCGCCTGACCCGCCAACTGTTCCAGTTCATCAAGGCGGCCATCGCCGCCCATGACACCCCCAGCCATCCCGCAGACGATGAACCCCTCCCCAGTTTCTGATTCCTCCCCGCTCGATGCGGTGCGCATCGGCCTCGTTTCCATCAGCGACCGCGCCAGCAGCGGCATCTACGAAGACAAGGGCCTGCCCGCGCTGCGCGAGTGGATGGGCCGCGCGCTGCGCAATCCGCTGACCTTCGCCGAACGCCTGATTCCGGACGACCGCCTGCAGATCGCCTCGACCCTGGTCGATCTGGTCGATGCGCAACACTGCCATCTGGTGCTGACCACCGGCGGCACCGGCCCGGCGCCGCGCGATGTCACGCCCGAAGCCACGCTGGACGTGGCCGACAAGGAAATGCCCGGCTTTGGCGAACAGATGCGGCGCATCAGCCTGCACTTCGTGCCCACGGCCATCCTGTCGCGGCAGACCGCGGTGATCCGCGGCAAGACCCTGATCATCAACCTGCCGGGTCAGCCCAAGTCGATTGCCGAAACCTTGGAAGGCGTGCGCGACGCCTCTGGCGCCAACGTGGTGCCGGGGCTGTTTGCCGCAGTGCCGTATTGCATCGACCTGATCGGCGGGCCGTATCTGGAAACCGACCCTGCGGTGTGCGTGGCGTTTCGTCCCAAGTCAGCGCAGCGCCCGCCGCGCGCGGTCGGCTGAGCGTTCAGTCCTCGCTACGGCGTCGAATTTGGATACATCTCGGCGCGTGTGCTCGCGTTATGCTCAAAATGCACATCGAAAGGAGACACGTCATGCGCACCCTGAAATCCATCCCAACCGCACTTTCCGCACTCGCCTTGGCCGTCGGCTGCGCCTGCACCTCGGCGCAGGCCGAAACCCTCACCCTCTTTGCCGCTGGCACGCTGGGCAAGACCTTCACCACCCTGGCGCGCGGGTTCGAAAAGCTGCACCCCGGCGTGACCGTGCAGCCGCAGTTTGGCGGCAGCGTGAAAATGGTCAAGCAGGTCACCGTGCTGCACCAGCCCGCCGACGTGGTCGCGGTGGCCGACTATTCGGTCATCCCCAAATACATGTTCACCGGACAGGAAGGCGGCAAGCCCACTGCGGACTGGTCGATCGGCTTTCTGGGCAACGCGATCACCTTCATCTACACCCCCAAGAGCAAGGGCGCGAAGGAGATCCATGCGGACAACTGGTGGAAGGTGCTGTCGCAGCCCGGGGTGCAGATCGGGCGTTCGAACCCGAACACCGACCCGTCGGGCTACCAGACCCTGCAGATGCTCGATCTGGCCAGCCGGTATTACAAGCAGCCCGACCTTGCGGCCAAGGTGCTGGCCAATTCGCCCGAAAGCAATCTGCGCGACACCGAGACCGATCTGATCTCGGCGCTGCAGCTCGGGCAGATCGACTACCTGGCGATCTACCGCTCGGACGCGGTGCAGCATCACATGGAGGCGCTCGACCTGCCGCCGCAGATCAACCTGAGCGATCCGAAATACGCCGCCGAATACGCCCAGGCCAAGGCCCAGACCAAGAATGGCGATCTCGCTGGCCGACCGATCATCTATGCGCTGACCATCCCGACCTCCGCGCCGCATCCCAAACTGGCGCAGGAATTCATCGCCTACCTGCTCGGGCCGGAAGGACAGAAGGTGATCGCGGCCAATGGATTCATTGCGCTGAAGCACCCTTACGCCATGCACCGCGACAAGGTCCCGGCGGCGCTGCGCGGGCTCACGGTGGCCTGGCCGGAATGAGCCCACCCCGAGAGCCTGCGCTGCGCTTGGCTTTCCCCTCAAGGGGCGGCACGCCCTTGGGGCGGCCCGGCGGGCGTGCCGGTCGCCCACCCCGAGAGCCTGCGCTGCAGAGGGAAGCGGGTCATGTTGCCGCGTGATACATCCAGCCCGATGTTCTGGGCGTTCTGGCTGATCGGCGCCACGTTGCTGGCGTTCATCGCCCTGCCGTTGCTGGCGCTGCTGCTGCATCCCACGCTGGGTGATCTGCGGCAGGTGGCCGCGATGCCCGATGTGCGCAGCGCGATCGGGCTGAGCCTGGCGGCTGCGCTCTCCAGCACCGTGCTGGCTGCGGTGTTCGCCGTGCCGCTGGCGTATGTGCTCGCGCGGCAGCAGTTTCGCGGCAAGAGCGCGGTCGAGGCGTTGGTCGATCTGCCGCTGACCATCCCGCACACCATTGCCGGTATCGCGCTGCTGCTGGTGTTCAGCCGCAACGGCTGGCTGGGCGCGCCGCTGGCGCGCATCGGCCTGGAGTTCTGGGGCACGTTTGCCGCCGTCGTGCTGGCGATGAGCTATGTCGGCCTGCCGTATGCGGTGAACGCGGCGCGCGGCGGCTTCGAAGCCGTCGATCTGCAGATCGAGCGCGCTGCGCGCATCCAGGGTGCGGCGCCGTGGGAGGTGTTTCGCCGCGTGACCCTGCCGCTGGCGGCGCGGGGCATCGGCACGGGGCTGACGCTGTGTTTCGCCCGCGCCATCGGCGAATTCGCCGCCGTGGTGCTGCTGGCCTATTACCCGATGACCGCGCCGATCCGCATCTACGACCTGTTCCTGCAATCGGGTCTGCGGCAGTCGGTGGCGGCCTCGGTGCTGTTCCTGCTGATCGTGCTCGCATTGTTCTGGGCGATGCGGCTGCTGATTTCCGCGCGCGCGCTGCGCACCCGCCACACACCTGCTGCATGGCTGCGTTGACCCCACCGATCCCATTTGCCGCGGGCGCCAGAACGGTGCAGGATCCATGCACCGGCGGCCTGCATCTGGACGGATTGCAATGGGGCATCGGCGCGTGGCAGTCGGCCACAGTCAGCCTGCAGGTGCCAGCGGGCCAGACCCTGGTATTGCTGGGCCATAACGGCGCGGGCAAAAGCGCGCTGCTCGACACCCTCGCCGGATTTCTACCCGTGCGTGCAGGGCGGCTGCATCTGGGCCTGCGCGATCTGACCGCGCTGCCGCCCCAGGCGCGACGCATCGGCTACATGTTTCAGCGCGACGCGCTGTTTCCGCACTGGAACATCGAACGCAATCTGCGCTTTGGCCGTGGCGCGCAGGCGAACCTGGACGATCTGCTCGACGCGCTGGAACTGCGTCCCTGGCTGCGCCACCATCCGCACCAGCTCAGCGGCGGCCAGCGGCAGCGGGTGGCGCTGGCACGGGCGCTGGTCGGTGCGCCCGAGCTGCTGCTGCTCGACGAACCGCTGGCGGCCATCGACCCCGAGGCCCGCCCCGCGCTGCGCCGTACCCTGGCTGCGCTGCTGCGCCAGCGCGCCATCACCACCGTGCTGGTGACCCACGACCCCGGCGACGCCCGGCTGCTGGGCGATCAGGTCGGCGTGATCGAGGCTGGCCGTTTGCTGCAGGTCGACACGCCGCAGCAGGTCTTCGATCATCCGGCTGACCTGCGCATCGCCCGCCTGATGGGGGTGGACAATCTGTGGGATTTGCAGGTGCAAGCGGTCCGCCACAGCGGTCAGCAGACGGTGGTCACGCTCGGCCTCGACAAACACGCGGTGCTCGACTGGGTGGGCGCTCTGCCCGCTGGAACCGCAGCGCAACCCGGAGGCCGCCTCACCCTGGCGGTGCGGGCCGAAGCCGTGCACCCCTGCCCTGCTTCAGATGCACGCCCTGCGCGCGTCGCGGCTGGCGACATCACCCTGTCTGTTCATTTGATCGACGCCCGCTGTGAAGGCCCGCTGTGGCGGCTGCGCTGCGCGCTGGCCTGCGGGCTGGAGGTGCAGGCGTTCGCCTTGCCCGCGCTGTGGCGCGAGCTGGCCGTGCGCAGTGGCGATGCCCTGGAGCTGCGCATCCGGCAGCAGGACATGCACCTGCTGTCCTGAACAGGGCCTAACCCGCAGCGGCGGAAGCTGTCGGCGCCAGACACACCCGGTTGCGGCCCAGCCGCTTGGCCTGCAGCAGCGCCTGATCGGCTGCGCGGATCAGGCTGGCGGAGTCGGCAAATCCGGCTGCGCCAACCGCCACCCCCACGCTAACCGACAGCAGCGGCAGGTCGGGCTGCGGCGCGGCAATGGCCAGCCGGATGCGCTCGGCAATGCGCAGTGCAGCGTCTGCCCCGGTCTGCGGGCACAGCATCATGAATTCCTCGCCGCCCACGCGGGCGACAAAGTCCAGGCCGCGCGACTGCTGGCGCAGCACCAGCCCGACGGCACGCAGCGCCTGGTCGCCAACATCGTGACCGAGCCGGTCGTTGATGACCTTGAATTCATCCAGATCGAACATCAGGCAGGCAAGCGCCTGCCCTTCGCTGAGCGCCTGCGCAAAGGTCATCGGCAGGTAGGCGTCGAGGGCGCGCCGGTTGCCCAGCCCCGTCAGCTCGTCGGTACCCGCGGCCTGCAGCAACTCGGCATTGCGCTGCTCCAGGGCGCGCTGGGTGCGCAGGCTGTGGCTGCGCTCGACCTCGGCCGCCGCGAGCACCCGCGTGGCACGCGCGCCGGTCTGGATTTTGGCGATCAGCATCTGCGGCAATACTGGGGCAGAAAGCACATCGTTGGCCCCGGCATCCAGAGCGCTGAGCACGCTGTGCGGGTCCATGCCGCGCGAGAGCGCCAGCAGATAAATCCGCGGCCCTTGCTGCTTGCGCAGACTGCGGCACAGCTCGGCCATCTCGCTGCCATCGGCCCAGTCGAGCACCACCACACGCAGCCCCTGCACCTGCAGAATGTCGATCGCGGCAGCCGGGGTTGCCACGTCCACCACGGCGTGCCCGGCGGACTGCAGCGCCTGCCGCAGACCTGCGCCACCACCAGCACCTGCTCGGCCACCGGGTCGAGCAACAGCGGCGGCGCTGCCAGCGCGCGGCGCAAGCGGTCGAATTCGGCATCGACTTCCTTCTGCGCCAGCTTCATCTCGAACACCGAGGCCATGCTGGCCATGTCCTGCGCCGCACTGGCGAGCACGCCCTGCAGATCGGCCTCGGTCAAGGCGAGATGTTCTGCCAGCCGACGCATCAACCCGGCGTCCGGCTCCATGCCGTCCGGGTGCAGCTGCAGGCTGCGGCTCAGCGCCACGCATTCGGCAAGTTGCGCCTCACGGCTGTCGCCCGGCTCGGCGGGCAGGGGCCGGAACCGCACGGCCTGCGCCAGCGTCATCGGGAAGCCCCAATGCCCAAGCAGCACGGCGCTGGCATCGCCCTGATCGAACCCGTAGCGCGCGCGCTGCTGTTCACCCAAGGCCTGCAAGGAGTCGGCCGCATCGGACGAGACCGCTTCCACACCCAGGCTCACCACCATGGCGAGCAGGCCCACATCGGCCAGCAGCCCCAGGCTGAACGCCTCGGCGCTTGGCATCTTGCCCACGCGCTGCGACAGATGCTGAAACACCAGGCCGCGCTGGATCGAGGTCATCCAGTAGCGCCGCAGATCGAAACCCTCCACCGTGGCGGACTTGCTCGCCTGCATCAGCGACATGGCGATGGCCAGCCGCGCCAGCCCGCCTGTGCCGATGCGCAGCACCGCTTCCTCGATGGCCACCGCCGGGCGCATGCCGGCAAAAATGGCCGAGTTGGCCAGCTGGATCATGCGTGCCACCAGCGCCGGGTCCTTGCGGGCGATGTTGGCAATGTCGCGCATGCCCAGATCCCGGCGGTCGAGCGCGCGCATGAGTTCCAGCGCCACGGCGCTGGGCGAGGGCAGCGGCCGCTGCGCCGAGGTCAGAAGCTGAAGAATCGAAGCATCGGAGAGCGCGGCTGCGGGCATGTGGACGTCTTGTTTTGGAATGTCAGTGCATGTTACTGACTTGACGCACCATCGTCTCTCGGGGACAGCCCCTGTGTGGCGCTAAAGGATCATCGGTTCACCGCCTGCATGCCGGCCTCGGGATAGCGCTCGCCACTGGCTGCGCCCGGCGGCACTGCCTGGTGGATACGGATCAGGTCCGCCGTGGTCAGCCGCACCCGCAGCGCGCCAACGTTTTCTTCCAGATAGCGGCGACGCTTGGTGCCCGGAATGGCGATCACATCGTCGCCCTGTGCCAGCAGCCAGGCCAGCGCGAACTGCGCCGGGGTGCAGTTCTTGGCTTCGGCCATCTGCCGCACGGTCTCGGCCAGGCGCAGATTGCGCGAGAAGGTCTCCGGCTGGAAACGTGGCGAACGGCGGCGCCAGTCGTCCGGCGGCAGGTCGTCGAGCGACTTGATCTGCGAGGTCAGAAACCCCCGCCCCAGCGGGCTGTAGGCCACGAACGCAATGCCCAGTTCGCGCACCGTGTCGAGCAACTCGCCCTCGGGGTCGCGCGTCCACAGCGAATACTCGGACTGCAGCGCGGCAATCGGATGCACCGCATGCGCCCGGCGGATGGTGGCCGGCGCCGCCTCCGACAGCCCCAGATAGCGCACCTTGCCCGCGCGCACCAGATCGGCCATCGCGCCCACGGTGTCTTCGATGGGCACATTCGGATCGACGCGGTGCTGGTAGTACAGATCGATGACATCCACCCCCAGGCGCTTGAGGCTGGCCTCGCAGCAGCTGCGCACATAGTCCGGGTGGCCGTTGACCCCGAGAAATTCGCCGTTCGGGCCACGCATATTGCCGAACTTGGTCGCCAGAAACACCTCGCTGCGCCGCCCGGCGATGGCACGGCCGACCAACACTTCGTTACGTCCTACGCCGTACATGTCGGCGGTATCGAGAAAATTCACCCCGAGATCGAGGGCGCGCTGAATGGTGGCGACGGATTCCGCATCATCGCCCTGCCCGTAGAACTCGGACATCCCCATGCATCCCAGGCCGAGAGCGGAGACATCCGGCCCATCGGCTCCCAATTTTCGGTACTGCATCACTGCTCCTCCTGCTCACCCAGCACTGTCGTGGGCATTCGGAGTGAGCGTATCGGCTCAGGCGCGCGTGCGCTGTTACCGGGGGTAAACAGGAAAAAATGCACAGACCTCGGGCTTTCCTGCATCTTCTGGTGCGTCGGCGCGGCAGGGCGCTTTCTATCATTCGCCCCATCGCGCCATGCCGAACGCGCGCCATCGAAGACCCCGCCATGACCCATCCAAGCCCGCAAGACGCGCTCTCCGACATGTTCGAGCTGGCGCCCGTGTCGCTGTGGGTCGAGGATTTCAGTGCGCTGCGCGCGCTTTTCGAGGAATGGCGCAGCGCCGGCGTCACCGATCTGCGCGCCTGGTTCCGTGCAGACCCGCAGCGGGTCACCGAGTGCTCCGCGCGCATTCAGGTGCTGCAGGTCAACCGCCGCACCCTGGAACTGTTCGAAGCCCGCGATCTGGCGCATCTGGTGGCCAACCTCGACCGCGTCTTCCGCGACGACATGCATGTCCACCATCTGGAAGAGCTGATCCAGTTGTGGGAAGGCGCCACCCGCTACAGCAGCCAGACCGTCAACTACACCCTGAGCGGAAGGCGCCTGGACATTGCGCTCAACGCCCATGTGCTTCCCGGCCATGAGCAGACCTGGGACCGGGTGCTGCTTTCGGTCGAAGATCTCACCGAGCGCCTGCGCGCCGAGCGCAAGCTGCACGCCAGCGAGCAATACGCTCGCGGGCTGTTCGAGCATTCCCCGGTATCGCTGTGGGTCGAGGATTTCAGCGCGGTGCGCAGCCTGCTGTCCATGCTGCGCGCCCAAGGCATCACCGACTTCACCACCTTCCTGCGCGTGCATCCCGAATTCATCGACCGCTGCATGCAGGAAATCCGCGTGCTCGACGTCAACCAGCAGACCCTGAGCATGGTGGGTGCCACCGATAAGGCGCACCTGCTGCGCCATCTGCAAAGCGTGTTCCGTGACGACATGCGGGTGCATTTCGCCGAGCAGCTCATCGACCTGTGGAACGGCAAGCTCACCCAGCAGCGCGAAGTCATCAACTACAGCCTGGACGGGCGTCCGATCAATGCCCACATGCAGTTCGCCGTCATGCCCGGACATGACGATGACTGGGCGATGGTGCTGGTCTCGCTCACCGACATCACCGCGCGCAAGAAGGCCGAGGCGTATCTCGAATATCTGGGCAACCACGACGTGCTCACCGGCCTGCGCAACCGAACCTTCTTTGCCGATGAAATCAACCGCCTGGAGCGCAAGGAGGCCTGGCCGGTGAGCGTCATCATGCTCGACCTCAACGGCCTGAAAGCCGTGAACGACGATCTCGGCCACGCCGCAGGCGACGCCCTGCTGCGCCGCGCCGGTGAAGTGCTGGGCAAGAGCGTGGACAAACCGCACTACGCCGCGCGCGTGGGCGGCGACGAGTTCGTGCTGCTGCTGCCCGACACCGACGCCAGCGGCGCCCAGGCGTTGTGCCAGCGTCTGCTCGAACTCATCGACCTGAACAACCAGTTCCACCAGTCGCCACGCCTGAGCTTTTCCATGGGCCTCGCCACCTGCATGCCCGGCGAGCGCCTGGAGGCCGCAGTCAACCGCGCCGACCAGCAGATGTACGCGAACAAGCGCGCGTACTACGAACAGTCAGACATCGACCGGCGGCACGATTAGGGGCTGTTCATGCTCTGTGTGCACCCGCGTTTGCCCCCAGGCGGGATGGGATGCAAGGCGCACACCACAGCCATAGCCGTCGCTATGGCGAGGAT
>JAGDVQ010000054.1 GCA_023255715.1 Thiomonas sp. | reverse complement strand
CGCCAAACCCCGTGGTACCTCACCAGCGCAGACGAAGACTATTAGCGCATGCCTGAACTGGCCGCGCTGTTTCAGTCTGCTGTACAGAAATACGTCAGACCGAACCGCGGCCTGTGATTTTGGCGGAAGCGGTGAGATTCGAACTCACGAACGGTTGCCCGTTGCCGGTTTTCAAGACCGGTGCAATCGACCACTCTGCCACGCTTCCGGTGCATGGTCCGGATTGCGGACCAAACCGGCATTCTAAACCGCCATGCTGCATCATTCGGGCAGGAAACACTCCAGCACGTCGTTGAGCATGTCGAATCCGATTGGGGTTGTTTGCAGTGCGGCTGGGTCACGGATCAGCAGGCCCTTGTCCTGCATGGTCTGCAGCGGCTTGGCGATCGCGGAGGGTGCAAGCCCGGTGCGTTCGGCAAAGAGCGTTGCCGGCACGCCCTCGCGCAAGCGCAGGGCGTTGAGCATGAACTCGAAGGGCAGGTCACGCCGCGCGACTTCGTGTTCGGTTTCTACCGCCGCGCCCTGCATGGCCTGGTCCATGTAGCGCTGCGGGTGACGCCAGCGGGTTTGCCGCACGATGCGGTGGGCAAAGCTGATCTTGGAGTGCGCCCCTGCCCCGATGCCCAGGTAGTCGCCGAATTGCCAGTAGTTCAGATTGTGGCGGCACCGATGGCCAGGAAGGGCATAAGCCGAGACTTCGTATCGCTGCAGTCCAGCGGCCTGCGCCCGGCTGGCGACCGCATGCTGCATGTCGGCGCTCAGGTCCGCGTCGGGCAATGGGGGCGGTTGCGTGGCGAACAGCGTATTGGGTTCGAGCGTCAACTGGTAGAGCGACAGATGCGGCGGCTGATGCGCCAGCGCGGCCTGCAGATCGGCCTCGCAGGCGGCCATGTCCTGCTGCGGCAGGGCAAACATGAGATCGAGGTTGAACGTGGGGAAGTGTTGTGCCGCTTCGTCCACCGCCTGGTGCGCCTGCTGCGCATCGTGCACCCGGCCCAGAGCCTTCAGGCGGGCATCATCGAAGCTCTGCACGCCGATCGACAGGCGATTGACCCCGGCCTGCGCGAACGCGGCAAACCGGTCGCGCTCGAAGGTGCCGGGGTTGGCTTCCAGGGTGATTTCGACATCGGGCACGAGTGGCAGCCGTGCCCGGATATCCGCCAGCAGTTGATCAATGGCATCGGGGGAAAACAGGCTGGGTGTGCCCCCTCCGATGAAAACGGAGATGACCCGCCGTCCCCAGATCAGCGGCAGGGCCGCGTCGAGATCGGCGCGCAGCGCGGCGAGATAGGCCTGCTCCGGAATCGCGCCGCCAGCGCGCCATTCATGCGAGTTGAAATCGCAATAGGGACATTTTTTGAGGCACCACGGCAAATGCACATACAGGCTCAACGGCGGCAGCGCGGTGAGCTGCAGGGTGCCGGGGCGCATGTAGTGCGGCAGAGCCTGTGCAGAATGCGCGAGCGCCGCATGGCCGTCTGGTGATCCGGGCGGAGCGCTCGGCGTGATGGGGATGCGCTTGGAGGTCACGTCGCAAAGCAGGCCGTCGTGCGGAGTGTCAGACCGCTGCGCTCCGCCCCCAGACATCCTGCAGCAGCGGCAGCAGCCTGCGCATGGCCTGTGCGCGATGGCTGATGCGGTTTTTCTCCTGGGCGTCACACTGCGCAAGCGTGCGGCCATCGCTCAGGACGAACAGCGGGTCGTAGCCGAAACCACCCTGCCCCAGCGGCGCCCGGCCGATCTGGCCGATCAACTCACCCTGGGCGATCAGGGGTTCGGGATCGGCCGCATGCCGCAAGGCCACGATCACGCTGACAAAACGCGCGGCCCGGCTGGATGCATCGCCCAATTGCTGCAGCAGCAAGGCGTTGTTGGCCGCGTCCTGTTGTGGACGCGATGCGCCGCTCAGCGGGGCAAAGCGTGCAGAGCGCACGCCGGGAAGTCCGCCCAGTGCATCGACGCACAGCCCGGAGTCGTCGGCCAGCGCGGGCAGGCCGGTGTGAAAGCTGGCATGACGCGCCTTGGCCAGCGCGTTTTCGATGAAAGTGGGATGCGGCTCGTCGGCCTCTTCAAGATGGAATTCACTTTGCGCGCGGACCTGCCACCCCAATGGAGACAGCAGGACGGACAGCTCGGCCAACTTGCCCGGATTGCCCGAGGCGAGAACGATCTGCCTTGCGGATGCAGCCTGACCTGTCATGCTCACAGTCCGAGCGCTGCGCGCTGCAGGGCAACCAGTTCGGCAATGCCCTGCTGCGCCAGATCGACCAGCCCGTCGAGCTGCGCGCGGGTGAACGGCGCGCCTTCTGCTGTTCCCTGCACCTCGATGAGCGCGCCGCTGGCGGTTCCGACCACGTTCATGTCGGTATCGCACTGGCTGTCTTCGGCGTAATCGAGGTCGAGACGAAATTCGTCTGCAATCAGACCGACAGACACCGCGGCCACCAGTTGCCGCATCGGCTGCTGCGCCACGCGCCCTGCGTCGATCAGCCATTGGCAGGCGTCCCAGGCGGCCACTGCCGCACCGGTGATCGCAGCGGTACGCGTACCGCCATCGGCCTGCAGCACATCACAGTCCAGGGTGATCTGGCGCTCGCCCAGCGCGGAAAAATCGAACACCGCACGCAACGAGCGCCCGATGAGCCGCTGAATCTCCTCGGTTCGGCCCTGCTGCTTGCCGCGCTTGGCCTCCCGCTCCGAGCGGGTGTGGGTGGCTCGTGGCAGCATGCCGTATTCCGCCGTCACCCAGCCCTGGCCGGTGCCGCGCCGGTGCGGCGGCACGCGCTCTTCGACAGAGGCGGTGCACAGCACCCGGGTCTGGCCGAAGGCGACGAGCACAGAGCCCTCGGCATGACGGGTGAAATGGCGGTCGATGGTGATGGCACGCAGGGCACTGGGCCCGCGTCCTTCACGCACAGCAGGCGTGTTTTGCATGGTGTCGTGTGCGTTATTTGCGCCCCGCGCTCTGGCGGATGGCGGCATTGATTTCGGCGATCGAGCGCTCGATGGTGGCGTCGTCCATTTCATCCACCTGCAGGTCACCCAGTTCGCTCTGGATGGTGGATGTGAATCCGCCCTTTTGCATGGTTTCGGTTTCGATGCGCAGCGAGGTTTCCAGTTCCTCGGGATCGGCCTCCCACTCCACGCCCAGCGCAGTGACGTTGTCCGAGTCTGCCCCGCCCTGGCGCAGGGCCATCTCGACCACTTCCGGGACCGCATCGGACAGCACCTGCTGGCCGAACTGGCGCACCAGCACCGACTCGGGAATCTGCCCCCAGAGTCCGTCGGAACACAGCAGCACAATGTCGCCCCGCCGCATGGCCTGCGGCAAGCCCACCTCGATCATCGGCAACTGGCTGGAACCCAGGCAGGTGAACAGCATGTTGCGTGTCGGCCCGTCGGGCTGCAGCAGTGCAAGACCGTGGATCTGGTCTTTCTTGTGCTGCTGCTCCACGTGCGAGTGGTCGCGGGTGCGAGTCAGCATGGCGCCGTTGCGGATGAAATACAGCCGTGAGTCACCGACATGCGCCCAGTGTGCAGCGCCGTTCTGCAACACGCAGACCACCACGGTGGTCCGCGGCGAATCGGCGAGCTTCTGCTCATGGGCGTAGCGCTGAATCTGCTCATGCGCACGGAAGATGGAGCGCCGCAGAAACTCCTGCGGATCGCGCAGGGTTGGGCGCGCCTCCTGCTGAAAAATATTGGCAATGGTCTGCAGCGCGAGGCGTGCCGCCACGTCGCCGCGCGGGTGACCGCCCAGCCCGTCAGCCAGGGCAAACAAGGCACTTTCACGCGTGTAGCAATACCCCATGCGGTCCTGATTGCTCGCACGCGCACCGCGACGGCTGACCTGATAGACAGAAAACTTCAATTCCGCTCCCTGGCGGCTGGTTTGCCCTGTTCAGGCGAAGGGCTTGGCACGGCCTGAACAGGTGCGCCGAACCGGGTGACATCGCGCACTTTCTGCACCTGCGATTTGGTGTCATTGACCAACTCGTCGATGTGCAGCCGCAATTTCTCGCCCATGGTCAGATTGGTGTAGCGGCGCGCACTTTCCGCGCCGAGTTCGCGCTGCAGATTGAACACGCTCTGCGGCCGCGCCATGGCGTCGAGCGACATGCACCACTCCACGATTTCGATCAGGTTGTCGGAATACACCCCGCGCAACTTGGACAACTGGGCCTGCAGCCGGTCTTTCTCCAGGCGTTGCGGCGCTTCGTACGGCGGGTAGCCGGTCATGCAGGCGTAGATGCAGGCGCCCACGGCATAAATGTCGGTCCACGGGCCGAACGCCCCCTCGCGCTTGTACATCTCGGGCGCGGCAAACCCTGGCGTATACATCGGGCGAAAGCGCTTGTCCTGCTGATTGAGCACCTCGCGCGCCGCGCCGAAGTCGATCAGGATGGGCTTGTTGTCGTCGGTGATGAAAATATTGGCCGGCTTGATGTCCAGGTGCAGCATCTTGTGCTGATGCACCACGCGAAGACCCTGGAGAATGTCGTCGAACAGCGAGCGGATGGTCGACTCGCGAAAAATCTTCTTGCGCTTGAGTTCGCGTGCCGTGATGACAAACTCCTGGAGGGACGCCCCTTCCAGGTAATTCATCACCATGTAGACAGTATCGTTTTCGCGGAAAAAATTCAGCACGCTGACCACGCTTGGATGCGAGATCTGCGCCAGCGACCGACCTTCCTCGAAAAAACTCTTCAGGCCCAGGCGATACAGCGCCAGCTTGTCCGGCGGCACGACCGGGCTCGCCTCTCCCGGACCACGCTCCACCAATGAAGCCGGCAGATATTCCTTGACAGCGACACGCTGACCGTCCGGACTCAGCGCGAGATACACCACGCCGAAACCGCCGCTAGCCACCTTGCGCACGATGCGATACCCGCCGACCTGCGATTCCGGCGCAAGCGGTGCGGGTTTGGATTTGTGCGTAGTGGCCATGAAGGCGAAGGCTAGCAGCCAGCGATTGAATCGAGTGTGGAAAAATGCACGCAAAGGGGATGCGTGTGAAGCCAATTTATAGCATGACTGGCTACGGCCAAAAGAGTGTGCAACTGCCCAGCGGAGCAAAGATCCACATCGAGTTGCGCTCGGTCAACAGCCGATTTCTCGACATTGCATTCCGCCTGCCCGAAGAATTGCGCAGCAGCGAGGCCGCCATGCGGCAGACGCTCACCCAGGGACTGCGGCGCGGGAAAATCGACTGCCGCGCGGTGTTCGAGGCGCCGCAGAGCACACCCGCGCTGCCCGATGCCGCCGCAGCGGCACCCCTGCTCGCAGCGGAGTCCGCTCTGCGCGCCATCGCGCCGCATCTCACGCCGCTGTCGGTGGGCGAGGTGCTGCGCTTCATCGGCAGCGCGCAGGAGGCGCATCTCGACGCCGCAGAAATCGCAGTAGCCGCCCAGACCGCGCTGGAACAGGCCCTGGCCGTGCTGATCGAGGCGCGCGCACTCGAAGGAGACCGCCTGCGTGCCCTGCTGCTGGATCGCATCGGGCAGATCGCCCAGCATGCTGCGCGCGCCCGCGACATCGTTCCTCTCGCCGTGGAGCGCCAGCAGGCGCGGTTCACCGCCCGCTGGGAAGACGCGCTGCGCGCACTGACTGGCGTGGAGACCAGCGCCGAGACACTGAACGACCGTCGCCTGCAGGAGGCCGCCAGCTTTGCCATCCGCATCGACGTCGCCGAGGAACTCGACCGCCTGCAGGCGCACCTGCAGACCCTGCGCGAGTTGCTCATGCAGGGCGGGGAACTCGGCAAGCGGCTGGATTTTCTGATCCAGGAATTGCACCGGGAGGCCAACACGCTGGGGTCCAAGTCTGCCGCACTCGAACTCAGCGAAATCTCGCTCGAACTCAAGGTCCTGATCGAGCAGATGCGCGAACAGGTTCAGAACATCGAATAAGGCAAGGTTCAACGTGTCTGCCAATTTCCCCGGAAACCTGTTTGTGGTCGCTGCCCCCAGCGGGGCCGGCAAATCCAGTCTGGTCAATGCCCTGCTTGCGCAGGACAGCGGCATCCAGCTCTCGGTCTCGTGCACCACACGTGCGCCACGCGGCGCCGAGGTCGATGGCGTGCACTATGTGTTCATCGACGGCCCGGAATTCCAGCGCCGCATCGCGGCCGGTGAATTTCTCGAATGGGCGGAAGTGCATGGCAACCTCTATGGCACCTCCAGGCGCTGGCTGGAACAACGCATGACCGACGGCATGGACGTGCTGCTGGAAATCGACTGGCAAGGTGCCGCGCAGGTACGGCAGCAGTTCGACAACGCCGTGAGCATTTTCATTCTGCCGCCGTCGTTCGAGGAACTGCGCCAGCGCCTCACCCGCCGTGCCGAGGACTCGCCAGAAGCCATCGAGCAGCGCCTGCGCGAAGCGCGCATCGAACTGGCGCAGGCGAAGAACTTCGACTTTATAATTGTGAATCAAGACTTTACGACCGCCCTGAACGACCTCAAGCAAGTCGTCGCGGCGCAACGGCTACGCTACGCAGCGCAGCGCCTTTCCCATCCCGAGGTTTTTCGCGCCCTCGGCATTCTTTGAACTGGAACTCTGACATCATGGCTCGCATCACCGTTGAAGACTGTCTGGAAAAAATCCCCAATCGTTTCCAGCTCGTGCTGGCCGCGTCCTATCGCGCCCGCATGCTGGAACAGGGCCATTCGCCCAAGATCGAAACGAAGGACAAGCCGGCCGTCACCGCCCTGCGGGAAATCGCTGCGGGTCTGGTCGGAATTGAAATGCTGAAAAAAGTGCCGACCTGATCCGAACATGCCCAACAGCCCCGCCGCCACGCCAGGCCCGAAGTCTTCGGTCTCCGGTTCGGCTGTGCCTGCGGTGGTCCAACCAAGAGTCAAACGCGCGCGCGCTGCCGCCGCATCCGCAACAGTGAGCAGACCTGCTGCGGAACCTGAGCCTTCAGCCAGCAGTGCGGCCACCAGCGGCGTGGCAGCGCGGCACAACACGGTCAGCCTGGCCAGCCTGCTTGAAAAGCTGCAGGCTTACCTGCCGGAAAATGATCTGCAGAAAATCCGCGAGGCCTATCGTTTCGCGGACGCGGCACATCTTGGTCAGTACCGCGCCAGTGGCGAGCCGTACATCTCGCACCCGGTGGCTGTGGCCGAGCTGTGCGCCGACTGGAAGCTCGACACCCAGGCCATCATGGCCGCGCTGCTGCACGACACGGCGGAAGACAAGGGCATCACCCAGGCGGAATTGATCGAGCATTTCGGCACCACCGTGGCCGATCTGGTGGACGGCCTGACCAAGCTCGACAAGCTGCAGTTTTCCAACCGCGAAGAGAACCAGTCGGAGAGCTTTCGCAAAATGCTGCTGGCGATGGCACGCGACATTCGTGTCATCCTCGTCAAGCTGGCTGACCGTCTGCACAACATGCGCACCCTGGGCGCCATGGCGGCGAGCAAACGGATCCGCATCTCCCGCGAGACGATGGACATCTACGCGCCCATCGCCCACCGTCTGGGTCTGAACCTGGTGTACCGGGAACTGCAGGACCTGGGCTTTGCCAACAGCCACCCGAGCCGCTACACCGTGCTGTCGCGTGCGGTGCAGGCGGCGCGCGGAAACCGGCACGGGCTGGTGGAAAAAATTCTCGCCGCAGCGCAGACCGCGCTGGCCGAGGCGCATGTACAGGCGCAACTCTCTGGGCGCGAAAAGACGCTCTATTCGATTTACCGCAAGATGCGCACCAAGCATCTGAGCTTTGCGCACATTCAGGACATCTTCGGCTTTCGCGTGCTGGTGCCTGACGTGCTCGACTGCTACCGGGCCCTGGGTGTGCTGCACGGCCTGTACAAACCCATGCCGGGCAAGTTCGAGGACTACATCGCCATTCCCAAGGCCAATGGCTATCAGTCGCTGCACACCACCCTCATCGGCCCGAACGGCAACCCCATCGAATTCCAGATCCGTACCGAAGCCATGCACCGCATCGCAGAAAGCGGCGTGGCGGCGCACTGGCTTTACAAGACGGCGGAGGACAAGCCCGCACCGCAACAGATGCAGGCCAACGCCTGGCTGCAATCGCTGCTCGACATCCAGACCGAGACGCGCGACTGGGCCGACTTCCTTGAAACCGTCAAGGTCGATCTGGCGCCGGATGCGGTGTATGTGTTCACCCCCAAGTCGCGCATCCTGGCGCTGCCGCGCGGCGCCACACCGGTGGACTTTGCCTATGCCATCCACACCAATCTGGGCGACCAGACGGTGGCCGCCAAGGTGAACAACGCGCTTGTTCCACTGCGCACCGAACTGCGCAGTGGCGACGTGGTGGAAATCATCACCGCACCGGCATCGCGTCCCAACCCGAACTGGTTGAGCTTCGTGCGCACGGGCCGGGCACGCTCCAAGATTCGCCATGCGCTGCGCACCACGCAGCAGGCCGAGTCGATCGAGCTGGGCCGCCGCCTGCTGCAGAGCGCGCTGCGGCATGAACACCTCGAGCTGGCCACCCTCGACCCTGCCGTGTGGGACAAATTGCTGCGCTGGACCGGCTTCAAGTCGCGCGAGGATCTGTTCGCCGACATCGGCCTGGGCAAGCGCGTGGCAGACATTCTGGCCAAGCGCGTGGTGGCACTCGCGTCGCCGCAGGACGCCTTGTCGGCCCCGCTGCTCGACACCATCGAGCGCCTGGCAAGCCGGGCTGACGCCGATGCCCAATCTGTGCTGCAGCTCGACGGCAGCGAGGGCGCTTCGGTGCGTTACGCCACCTGCTGCCGCCCGATCCCTGGCGATGCGGTCATCGGCTATCTCGGCAAGGGCGAAGGGCTGATCGTGCATCAGCAGGATTGCGACGTTGCGCGGCGCCTGTTCCAGAAAGACCCGGATCGCTGGATCGATCTGAACTGGGCTGCAGAGTGCACGCGCTCGTTTGAAACCGGCCTGAGCGTGATCGTGGAAAACTCCAAGGGTGTGCTCGCCCGCGTGGCTGCGGCCATCAGCGAGCATGACAGCGACATCGCCCACGTCACCATGGACGAAGACATGCAGCAGGCCACCACCGAACTGCGCTTCGTGGTGAAGGTGCGCGACCGCAAGCATCTGGCCGACGTGCTGCGGGCGCTGCGCCGCCTCAAGTTCGTGGTGCGCGCCAGCCGGGCCCGCAGCCGCAGCCCGTCCAGCGGCGCATCCAGCAACTGATCGCCACCGGCACTCAAGCGCGCGGCGGGTAACGCACCTCCAGAATTTCAAGCGTGGCGGTGCCGCCCGGTGTGGGCAGACTGACCGTGTCGCCCTCGCGCGCCTTCAGCAGCGCACGCGCCACCGGGGAAATCCAGCTGATCCGGCCTTGCAGTGGCTCGGTTTCGTCGATGCCGACGATGGTGATGGTGTGCTCTTCGCCAGCGTCGTTGGCATAGCGCACCGTGGCGCCAAAGAAAATCTGGTCGTTGCCATGCTGCAGGCTGGGATCGACCACTTCGGCGATGTCCAGACGCTTGGTGAGAAAGCGCAGCCGCCGGTCGATTTCCCGCAGACGCTTCTTGCCGTAGATGTAGTCGCCGTTTTCAGAGCGGTCGCCGTTCTTCGCCGCCCATGACACGATCTCCACCACCTTCGGACGTTCCACCTCGACCAGCTCCTTCAGCTCGGCGCGCAGTCGGGCGTAGCCTTGCGGCGTGAGATAGTTCTTCCCGCCGGGCGGCAGAGGGGGGAGCTGGACGCCGTCGTCCTCGTCGGCGTCGGTGCTGTCTTCGCGGACAAAAGCCTTGTTCATGGAGTCGTCAGGGAATGAATGCGCGCCAGAAGTCCGCTGGAGCGGCGCGTGACGCGCAGGATGCCTTCATGCAGGGTTGACGCGTCGGCGCAGGCCAGGGTGAAGGCGCTGCGGGCGCGGGTCAGCCCGGTGTAGATGAGTTCACGGCTGAGGGCGGCGCTGCGCTCGGGCAAAACCAGCACGGTATGCGCGAATTCCGAACCTTGCGACTGATGCACGGTCATGGCAAAGGCGGTCTGCACATCGGTCAGGCGGCTGATGCTCACCGAGCGCAGCGACTGGCCGTTGGCGAACACCACGCGCAGCCCATCCCTTGGTGTGGGCAGCACGATGCCCACATCGCCATTGAGCACGCCCAGATCATGATCGTTGCGCGTGACCATCACGGGACGCCCCGCGTACCACGCGCCGCGGCAGCGCAACAGGCCCAGCGCGTCGAGCCGGGCGGCAATCGCGGCATTGAGCGCGTGCAGGCCCCAGGGGCCGTCGCGTACCGCGCACAGCACCCGACATTGATCGAAGGCGGCGAGCACAGCGCGCGCCCACTCGTCCCATTGCGCCGCCGTCGCGCTGGCGGGTGGACTGCGCTGCAGCAGGCGCGCATAGTGCGCAAACCCGCTGGCCTGATCGCGACCATTGACGGCCAGGTCGACCAGCTGCGCGGCGAGGTCGGGCGTGGCCGGGAGTTGCCGCACATCGGCATCCGGCGGATTGCGCAGCAGTGCCACTGCTGTGTCTGCATCGCCCGCGTGCACTGCGCGGGCGAGCCGGCCGATGCTGCCGCCAAAGCGGTGGCTGTGGCGCAGCATCACCACATGCTGCGCCAGCGCGCTGCCTGCGGAGTCGATCAGCGCGGGCGGGATGCGCTGGCCGCTGATCTGCTCCAGAGCCTGCGCGGTGGCTGGCCAGTAATGGCCGCCTTCGGCATCGGCACACAGCTCGCCCAGCACGGCTCCTGCCTCGACAGAAGCAAGCTGGTCCTTGTCGCCCAGCAGAATGAGCCGCGCCGACGGCGGCAACGCGTCGAGCACGGCGGCCATCATTTCCAGATGCACCATCGACGCCTCGTCGATCAGCAGCACGTCGACCTCCAGCGGATGCGCCGCGTTGCGGCCGAAGCGGCGGGTATCGGGCCGCGCACCCAGCAGGCTGTGCAGCGTGCGCGCCGGGCCGATGCGCTGCGACAGGTCGGCCAGCCCGGGCATTGCGGGTCGGGCGGGCAGGGTCTGCAAGGCCTGGTCGATGGACTGTTTCAGCCGCGCAGCTGCCTTGCCCGTGGGCGCGGCCAGCGCCACGCGCAGCCCGGCCGGGTGTTCGGCGGTGGCATACAGCAGCGCCAGCAGGCGCGCAGCGGTATAGGTCTTTCCCGTCCCGGGCCCGCCGGTGAGGATGGTGAGGCGGCTCTGCAGCGCGAGCGCAGCGGCCAGCCGCTGCCAATCCACCGCATCGCCGTCCGGGGGGGCAA
>JAGDVQ010000069.1:41699-50773 GCA_023255715.1 Thiomonas sp. | reverse complement strand
GTCCACTGCCGCCATCAATTCGACGCCGCCGACGATTTCCCGATTCGACAGGATCACCGCGTCGGCGCCGAGATCGTTGCGGATACGGGTAAGCACTTCGCGGGTGTTGGTTCCGGTGTAGCGTTTGATTTTCACGATTGCGGCTCCAGTGTTCATGCGCCCAGCGTGGCGGTGACCTTGACCTGTTTCTGGTCGGGAATTTCAGCATAGGACAGCACCCGCAACCGCGGTGCGCTGCGCGCCAGCAGACGGGCAAGGAACTGCCGCAGCGGCGCACTCACCAGCAGCACGCCGGTCGCGCCCTGCGCTTCCATGCGTTGCATCAGCTCGCGCGCCTTGTCCATCAGGCGCTGCGCCAGCCCGGGTTCCACTGCGGCCTGCTGCGGGTCGGCGCGCAGGCTGGAAAGCAGAATCTGTTCCAGCTGCCCGTCGAGCACCGCGGCCGACAGCTCCTGCCCGTTCGGCGACAGGCTCTGCACGATGTAGGCGCCCAGCGCCAGCCGCACCCGGGCGGTGAGTTCGTCGGTGTCGGTCACCTGCGCGGCGTTTTCGGCCAGCACCTCGGCAATGGTGCGCATGTCGCGGATCGGCACGCCCTCGGTCAGCAGATTCTGCAGCACCTTGCGCAACCGGTCGGCGGACATGAGCTTGGGCACCAGGTCTTCCACCAGCTTGGGCGAACGCTTGGACAGATGCGCCAGCAAACCTTCGACCTCCTCGCGCCCGAGCAGTTCGGCCGCGTGGGTCTGCAGCAGGTGGTGCAGATGGGTGGCGAGCACGGTGCTGGGATCGACCACGGTGTAGCCCAGCGCCTGCGCACGGTCGCGCTGCTCCTTGTTGATCCACACCGCAGGCAGGCCAAACGCGGGGTCCTTGGTCGGGGTGCCCTGCAATTCGCCCATCACCTGCCCCGGGTTGATGGCCATGAGCAGGTCGGGGAAGATGTCGCCACTGCCCACATCCACACCCTTGAGGGCGATGCGATAGCCGCCGGGGCGCAGCTCCAGGTTGTCGCGGATGTGCACCGAGGCGACCAGAAAGCCCATCTCCTGCGCGAACTTCTTGCGCACCCCGCGAATGCGCCCGAGCAGCTCGCCGCCCTGATTGCGGTCCACCAGCGGAATCAGCCGGTAGCCCACGTCCAGCGAGAGGGTGTCCACCGGCTCGATCTGTTCCCAGCTCACCTCCTCCGGCTCGGCGGGCGGCACCGCTTCGGGGACAGCCTGCGCCTGGGCTGTGGCCTGCTTCTGTTTTTTGAGCTGCCACCACAGCACGCCGCCCAGCACCGCCGCGGCGCCGAGGAAGGCCAGATGCGGCATGCCCGGCACCAGCCCGATCAGTCCGAGGATGCCCGCAGTGATCGCCAGCACCCGCGGATGGGTGAACAACTGGCTGACCAGTTGCCGCCCCACGTCCTGCCCGGTGGACACATTGCTGATCACGATGCCCGCAGCCATCGAGATCACCAGCGCGGGGATCTGCGACACCAGCGCATCGCCGATGGACAGCAGGGTGTAGTTCTGCGCCGCGTCGCGCAGGCTCAGGCCGTGCATGAACACGCCGATCACCAGTCCGCCGATCAGGTTGATGAACAGAATGAGAATGGCGGCCACCGCGTCGCCGCGCACGAACTTGCTCGCGCCATCCATCGCGCCGTAGAAGTCGGCCTCCTGCGCCACCTCGGCGCGGCGCTTGCGGGCCTCTTCCTGGTCGATCAGCCCGGCGTTGAGATCGGCGTCGATCGCCATCTGCTTGCCCGGCATGGCGTCCAGGGTGAAGCGCGCGCTGACCTCGGCAATGCGCCCTGCGCCCTTGGTGATCACCACGAAGTTGATCACCACCAGAATGGCAAACACGATGATGCCCACCGCGTAATTGCCCCCGACCACGAACTTGCCGAAGGACTCGATCACGGCCCCTGCGGCGCCTTCCCCGTTCTGCCCGTGCAGCAGGATGACCCGCGCCGCCGCCACGTTGAGCGACAGCCGCAGCAGGGTGGTGAACAGCAGCGCGGTGGGAAATGCCGAGAAATCCAGTGGCCGGGTGAGGTACAGGGTGACCAGCATGATGATCAGCGACAACACGATGTTGAAGGTGAACAGCATGTCGAGCAGCACGGTGGGCAGCGGCACCACCAGCATCATCAGGATGAGCACCACAAGAACCGGCGCGGTGAGCATGCGCCAGTCCACGCGCCGCAGCAGCGTGCGCCAGGCCGGCACGGTGATGGAACTCGAAGTCGGGGAAGTCGCCATGGTGGTTTACGCGTTCACTGCAAAGTCTGGAGGAATGGCCCAGTCATCCGGCGCCTGTGCGATCTGCGGTGCGGCGCGCAGCTGGAAGACATAGGCCAGCAGCAGGGCCACGGCGTTGTAGAGCGCCACCGGAATTTCCTGCTCCAGTTCGGCGTGATGAAACAGCGCGCGCGCCAGCGGAGGCGCCTCGATCACCGGCACGCCATGCTCGGCGGCAATCTCGCGGATGCGCGCCGCCACCCGGTCGGCCCCGAGCGCCAGCACCACCGGGGCGCGGTTCTTGCCTTCCTTGTAGGCCAGCGCCACGGCGTAATGCGTCGGATTGGTCACCACCACGTCCGCCCTGGGCACGGCGGCCATCATGCGCTTGCGCGCGCGTTCGCGCTGCAGCGCGCGCAGCTTCTGCTTGATCTGCGGATTGCCCTCGCTTTCGCGCATTTCATCCTGCATGTCCTGACGGCTCATCTTGAGCTGCTTGTTCATCTGGAACAACTGCCACGGCACATCCACCGCAGCCACCAGCAGCGTGCCCGCAGCCATCCACAAAAACGCCTTGGCCGCGATCAACCCGAGCTGGGTCTGCGCGAGGTTCGGCTCCACCTGCAACAGCCCGAGCAACGCGCCGCGCTGGCTCAGCAGCACCAGGCCCGCGATCACGCCAATCACGATGGCCTTGAGCAGCGCCTTGCCGAGTTCGCCCAGACCGGTGATGGAGAACATGCGCTTGATGCCGGTGATCGGGTCGAGGCGGCTGAAATCCGGCGCCAGCGCCTGAGTGCTGAACACCCAGCCGCCCATCACCACCCCGCCTGCTGCACCGGCGACAAAGGTCAGCGCCAGCACCGGCGCAGCCAGCAGCACGCCGATCAGCGCCACCTTGCCCGCGGCCTGCAGCATCGCGGTCGGGTCCTGCGCGGCCAGCGCTGCGGAGGTGAGTCCGGTGTGCAGCAGCGACCGGGCGGTGTCGTAGAACCAGCCGCCCAGGCTGGTGACCAGCACCGCCACGCCCAGCAGCAACAGCGCGGAGGTGAGGTCGCGCGATCGCGCCACCTGCCCCTTTTCGCGCGCCTGCTGCTTGCGCTTTTGCGAGGCGGGTAATTCCTTTTCCTGTGCGCTGTCTTCGGCCATCTGCCTGCTCCTAGCGCGCTGCGCCCTGCTGCAACACCTGGCCGGAAAGATTCAGCCCGACATCGACCAGATGCTGCACCACGTTCTGCATCACCGGCATCACCAGATACAGCGCGACAAAGCCCAGAATGAAAAACATCGGAAAGCCGATGGCGAACAGATTGAGCTGCGGTGCCAGCTTGGTCAGCACGCCCAGGCCGAGGTTGGCGATCAGCAGCACGCCCAGCACCGGCGCGGACAGCGCCAGCCCCAGGCTGAAAATCGCGCTGCCCGCCTGCGCGAGAAGCTGCCAGGTCTGCGCTGCCAGCCCCAGATTGGGCGCGACCGGCAGCAGGCTGAAGCTGCGCGCGATCACCGCGAGCAGCACCAGATGGCCGTTGACCGCGAGAAACAGCAGCAGGGTGAGGATGTTGAGAAAGCTCGCCAGACTGGTGACCTGCACGCCCTGCACCGGATCGAACAGGGTGGCGAAACCCATGCCCATCTGCAGGCCGATCACCCCGCCGGCAAGCTGCACCGCGCTGAGGATCAGGGTCATCGACAGGCCGATCGCCCCGCCCACCAGCAGTTGCTGCACCACCAGCATCCATGCCGCAGCCGTGCCGAACTGCACCGGCGGCATGGCGGGCAATGCCGGGGCGATGGCCACGGCCACCAGCACCGCCAGCCCCACGCGCAGCAACACCGGCACACTGCCCATGCCGAACACAGGAGCTGCCGACAGCATGGCCAGCACCCGCAGGAAGGGCCAGAAAAACGCGCCGATCCAGGTCTCGATCTGGGTGCTGGTGAAATGGATCATGGCCTCACTGCCTTCAGCCGCCGTTGATCAGATGCGGAATGCTCTCGAACAGCCGGATGGTGAAGTCCATCATCACGTGCAGCATCCACGGCCCGGCGAGCACCGCGGCCAGCCCCATCGCGAGCACCTTGGGCACGAAGCTCAGGGTCATTTCGTTGAGCTGCGTCGCCGCCTGGATCAGGCTGACGAGCAGGCCGACGACCAGCGCCACGCCGAGCAGCGGCAGCGCCACCAGGAAGGTCACCCACAGCGCCTGCTGCGCGATGGTGGTGATGGATTCAGGCGTCATGTCATCCTGCCTTTCAATGGACGAAGCTTTGCACCAGCGAGCCGATCACCAAGTCCCAGCCGCCGACCAGCACGAACAGCATGAGCTTGAGCGGAAACGACACGGTCACCGGCGAGAGCATCATCATCCCCATCGACATCAGCACCGCAGCCACCACCATGTCGATGATCAGAAACGGGATGAAGATCACAAAGCCGATCTGGAACGCGGTCTTGAGCTCGGACGTGACGAACGCCGGGATCAGCAGGGTCATCGGCGTGTCCGCGGGCTTGTCCAGCGCCTTGTGGCCAGAGAGCTTGACGAACAGCGCCAGGTCTTCCTGCCGGGTCTGCGTGAGCATGAAACTGCGCAGCGGCGCCGCCCCTGCCTGCAGCGCCTGCTGCATCGACATCTGGTTGTCCATCAGCGGCTTGATCGCCACGTCGTTGACCTGGTTGAGCACCGGGCTCATGACAAAAAACGTGAGAAACAGCGACAGCCCGACGATCACCTGGCTGGGCGGCACCGTGGTCGTGCCCAGCGCCTGCTTGAGCAGCGACAGCACAATGACGATGCGGGTGAACGCGGTCATCATCAGCAGCATCGCCGGCAGGAACACCAGCGCGGTCATGAACAGCAGGGTCTGCACACTCAGGCTGTATTCGGTGCCGCCCCCGGCTGCCGGTGTGGCGGTGAACGCGGGCAGCGCCTGCGCGCTTGCCCACAGCGGCATGCACAGCGCCGCCGCGGTCAGCGCGCGCAGGAGCAGGCGTGTCGTCGAACGCTTCATGGCTTGGCCTTTGCGCGTTGCTCCACCGCGCGCCGCAGCCAGTCGGGAAAGCTGGCGGGCAAGGCCGCAGCAACCCCAGGGGCCACAGCGCTGGGTTGCAGATCGACCGGCGTGGCCAGCACGTGCAGACAGGTCAGCCCCTGCGCGCTCGACCCCAGCAGCAACTGCTGCCCACCCACCTGCACCAGCAGCAGCTTTTCGCGCGGCGCCAGATGCAGCGTGGCGAGCACCCGCATCGGGCCACTGGCGGCGCGCATGCCGGGCTGGACGCGCTTGAGCAGCCACAGCGCGGCAACGAACACCGCGATCACCGCAACCAGTCCGCCGAACACGCGCAGCAGTTCGGTCCAGGCGAGCGGATCGGGCAAGGCAGAGGGCGACATGATGGCGACGGTTTCCTGACGTTTGTGCGTCCCGCCGTCGGGTGCTTGACGCAAAGAACGGCAAAACCCGCTCTCGCATCAGCGCCTCAGCCGGTTTCGGCAGGACTCCTGCCCTGTCTTTGCAATCCGCAGGCCAGCCTGCGCTTTCACGCAGAATGCGGTTTCGACCCTTTCAACCTGGAGACCCCATGCGACTGATCGGCAACATCCTGTGGTTCATCCTCGGCGGCTTCGTCATGGGGCTGGCGTGGTGGTTCACCGCGCTGCTGTGCGCCATCACCATCATCGGCATTCCGTGGGCGATCGCGGCGTTTCGCATCGGCGCGTTCAGCTTCTGGCCCTTCGGCCGCATGGTGGCCGACAGGCCAAGTGGCGCGGTGGGCAGTGGGTTCAGTGCGCTGGGCAATCTGATCTGGGCGATTCTGTTCGGCTGGTGGCTGGCGTTGGGGCATCTGGTGTCGGCGCTGCTGTGCGCCATCACCATCATCGGCATTCCGTTCGCCCTGCAGCACATCAAGCTGGCCGGACTGGCGTTTTTTCCCTACGGCAAGGACATTGTGCCGATCACACGTTAGTGCCTTCAGCGCTTTCCACCCCCCCCACGCGTGGGGGAGGCTGGGAGGGCATCCGAAGCAGGCGCGAAGCGCTGTTCTCTCCTCCCCCACTGGTGGGGGAGGCTGGGAGGGGGTCGGCCTGGCAGCGCTTCAGCCTCTGCCGATGCCGTAGTACCGCAGGCCGGCGGCACGGACGAACTCCGGGTCCCAGATATTGCGGCCGTCGAACACCACGCGGTCCTTGAGCATGGCGGCCAGCGCGCCGAAATCGGGCGAGCGGAAGGCGTGCCATTCGGTGATCACCGCCAGCGCATCGGCGCCCTGCAGCGCCGCAGTCGCGTCCTTGGAAAACACCAGCGCGGGCTGCGCGGGCAGCAGGCGCCGCGCCATGTCCACCGCGACAGGGTCCCAGGCCTGCACCCTCGCGCCCGCCTGCAGCAGCGCGGTGATGAGGTCCAGACTGGGCGCGTCGCGCATGTCGTCGGTGTTCGGCTTGAACGCCAAGCCCCAGACCGCGAAGGTCTTGCCAGCCAGCGCGCCCTGGTAATGGTCGTGAATCTTCTCGAACAGCCGCAGCTTCTGCCGTTGGTTGACCGCGTCCACCGCTTCCACCAGCTCGGCGTGCAGCCCGAGTTCGCGCGCAGTGTGCGCCAGCGCCTTCACATCCTTGGGAAAGCACGAGCCGCCATACCCGGCGCCGGCGTAGAGAAAGTGGCTGCCGATGCGGTGATCGACGCCGATGCCCTTGCGGATCTGTTCGATATCCGCCCCCACGGCTTCGGCGATGCGCGCCAGCTCGTTCATGAACGAGATGCGCGTGGCCAGCATGGCGTTGGCGGCGTATTTGGTCAGCTCGGCGCTGGCCGCGTCCATCACCATGATCTTTTCGTGATTGCGGTTGAACGGGCGGTACAGCTCGCGCATGGTGGCGATCGCCTGCGGGTCGTCGCTGCCGAGCACGATGCGATCGCCGCGGGTGAAGTCCTCGATGGCCGAGCCTTCCTTGAGAAATTCCGGATTGCTCACCACGCCCAGGCGATGGTCCACGCCGCGCCTGGCAAGCTCGGCCTCGGCCAGTGCGCGCACCTTGGGGATGGTGCCCACCGGCGCGGTGGATTTCTGCACCACCACCAGCGGCCCGGTCATCGCGCGGCCGATCTCGGCTGCAGCGCCCTCCACCTGCGACAGATCGGCCTGCCCGCTGGGCAGCGACGGCGTGCCCACTGCAATGAAGCACACCTGCGAACCCGGCAGACCCTCGGCGATGCTCGGGCTCAAGGTCAGCCGCCCCTGCTCGATATTGCGCCGCACCAGATCGCTCAGGCCGGGCTCGTAGAACGGCACCTCGGCACGTTCGCGCAGCGCGGACAGGCGGGCCGGGTCGCGTTCGATGCAGGTGACCTTGTTGCCGACGTCGGCAAAGCAGGCCGCGGTGACCAGACCGACATACCCCGCTCCTATGACTGTGACGCGCATGACAGGCTTTCTCGTGATTTCATCAGGGAGTGCTATTTTGCCGCATGGCGGCGGCAAAGCCTGTGACACACGGCGTTGCATTCCATGACCGCGCTGACATCCGCTGACCCGCCGGGCTTGACGTGCATCAAGTGCCATGTTGCACTGCGACATTCCAATGCAGTGATCTGTTGCGCGCCCCTCGGGCCGACTCGTCGCCTCACCCCCCGGGGGGGGTCAGGGCAACCTGGGGCGGCCCTGCGTTTCCTTGAGGAGAGACCCATGAGCGAACTCCAGCCCCGCCCCCGACGTGCTTCGCCACGCAAATCGGTGGCTGGCGCATCCGCAAGCAAGCAAGCGGCGCTGAAACTGGCTGCCGTCTCGACGGCAGCCGTCCCCTCCGCGCCGCGCAATGGGGTCTCCGACATGCCGCAGCCCGACATCCCTCTGCCGCCGCCCTCAACTGCTCCGCTAGCACCGCCGGACCGCGATCAGGCCCAGCGCGACATGATCGACCGCGCGATCCACGCGCTGTCGGCCCGCGCCACGCTGGGGCTGTCGCCGGCCGCACTCGGTCTGGCATTTGCCGACTGGGCCATGCACATGACGGCCTCGCCCGGCAAGCAGGCCAGCCTGGCGGCGCAGGCGCTGCAACTGCAGGGCCAGTGGCTGCGCTACGCCGCCGAACTGGGCGCGCACGCGCTGCGCGGCGACCGCACCCCCTGCCCGGATTGCATCACCCCGCCCGCGACCGACCGGCGCTTTGCCGCGCCGCAGTGGCAGCAGTTTCCGTTCAACCTGATCGCGCAGCGCTTCCTGCTGCGCGAACAACTGGTCGATGCCGCAGCGCATGGCGTACGCGGGGTATCGCCGCACCACGAGCAGGTCGTGGCCTTCATGGCGCGGCAGTGGATGGACATGGTCTCGCCGAGCAATTTTTTCTGGACCAACCCGGAGGTGCTCGAGCGCACCGCCGCCACCGGCGGCACCAGCCTGCTGCAAGGGCTGCGCAACTGGCAGGACGATCTGCAGCGCCTGATCGACAGGCGGCCTCCCGCCGGGGTCGAGCAGTTCCGCCCCGGATTTGAAGTCGCGGTCACCCCGGGCAAGGTGGTGCTGCGCAACCGGCTGATGGAACTGATCCAGTACAGCCCGACCACGCCGACAGTGCACGCCGAGCCGGTGCTCATCATCCCGGCGTGGATCATGAAGTACTACATCCTCGACCTGTCGCCACACAACTCGCTGGTGAAATTTCTGGTCGATCAGGGCCACACGGTGTTCATGGTGTCCTGGAAAAACCCCGGCGCGGACGAACGCGATCTGGGCATGGACGACTACCTGCATCTCGGCCCGCTGGCCGCGCTCGATGCGGTGGGCGCGATCGTCCCGGGCCGCAAGGTCCATGCCACCGGCTACTGCCTGGGCGGCACGCTGCT
>JAGDVQ010000069.1:22468-41689 GCA_023255715.1 Thiomonas sp. | reverse complement strand
CGGCGCGGCGCCGAGCGGCTGGCGAGCATCAGCCTGTTCGCCGCGCAGACCGATTTCACCGAGGCCGGCGAGCTCACCCTGTTCACCGACGAAAGCCAGGTCAGCTTTCTCGAGGATCTGATGTGGTCGCAGGGGTTTCTCGACACCTCCCAGATGGCCGGCACCTTCCAGATGCTGCGCTCTTCCGATCTGATCTGGTCGCGCATCATGCGCGACTACCTGATGGGCGAGCGCGCGCCGATGAACGACCTCATGGCGTGGAACGCCGACGCCACCCGCATGCCCTACCGCATGCACAGCGAATACCTGCGCAGCCTCTACCTGCGCAACGCGCTGGCCGAGGGGCATTACAAGGTCGATGGCAAGCCGGTTGCGGTGGAAAACGTCACCGCGCCGTGGTTCGTCGTCGGCACCGAGACCGACCATGTCGCGCCGTGGAAGTCGGTCTACAAGATCCACCTGCTCGCCGATTCCGAAGTGACCTTCGTGCTCACCAGCGGCGGGCACAACGCCGGCATCGTCAGCGAGCCCGGCCATCCGCACCGCCACTACCGCTGGGCGCTGCACCCCGGCGGCCGCCCCTACCTCGACCCGGATCACTGGGTACCGCTGGCGCAAGCCGAGGAAGGCTCGTGGTGGCCGCTGTGGAGCCGCTGGCTGGTGGCCAAGGGCAGCGGCCAGCAGGTCGCCCCGCCCGCCTGCGGCAGCGTGGACCATCCTCCGCTGGCCAACGCGCCGGGCGAGTATGTGCTGCAGCGCTGAATCCCCACCCCTCCTTCCGAGACGCGCATGACCGACACCCTTTGCAACCGCACCTTCGACGAGATCGCCGTGGGCGACAGCGCCAGCCTGCAGCGCACTCTCACGCTGAACGACATTGCCACCTTCGCGGTGATGTCGGGCGACGCCAACCCTTCGCATGTGGACGCCGACTTCGCCCGCAGCACACCGTTTCACCAGGTGGTCGCGCACGGCATGTGGAGCGGCGCGTTGCTGTCCAACCTGCTCGGCACCGAGCTGCCGGGGCCGGGCACGGTGTATGTCGATCAGGCGCTGACCTTTCACCAGCAGGTGCTGCTGGGCGACACGGTCACCGTGTCGGTCACTGCGCGCGAGAAGTTTGCCGACACGCACCGCATCCGCTTCGACTGCGCCGTGGTCAACCAGCGCGGGCAGATCGTGGTCAGCGGCCACGCGCTGGTGCAGGCGCCGACCGAAAAAGTCTGCCGCCCCCGCACCCATCTGCCGCAGTTGCATCTGATCGACCCGGGCCAGCGCCTGCTCGCCCTGGTGGCCAGGGCGCGCGAAGGCTGCAAGGGTCTGCACCCGATGCGCGTGGCCGTGGTGCATCCGGTCAATACTGTCTCCATCCAGGGCGCGATCGACGCGGCGCAGGCCGGGCTCATCGAGCCGGTGTGGATCGGGCCCGAAGCGCGCATCCGCGCCGCGGCAGAGGCTGCGGGCATCGACCTGTCGCCCTGGCAGCTGCTGTCCACCGAGCACAGCCATGCCGCCGCCGCTCGCGCAGTGGAGCTGGCGCGCAATGGCAAGGTCGGCGCGCTGATGAAAGGCGCGTTGCACACCGACGAACTGATGCACGCGGTGCTCGACCCCGCCACCGGCTTGCGCTCGGCGCGGCGCGCCAGCCATGTGTTCGTCGTCGATGCCCCGGCGGCAGACCGCCTGCTGTTCATCACCGATGCCGCGATCAACATCGCCCCCGACCTCGACACCAAGCGCGACATCGCGCAAAACGCCATCGACCTGGCGCAGGCGCTGGGCGTTGCCACACCGCGCGTGGCGCTGCTGGCCGCGGTGGAAACGGTCAACGCCCGCATGCCCGCCACGCTGGACGCAGCGGCGCTGTGCAAGATGGCCGACCGCGGGCAGATCACCGGCGCCGTCCTCGACGGCCCGCTGGCGTTCGACAACGCGATTTCGCTTGCCGCGGCCAAGACCAAGGACATCGTCTCGCCGGTGGCCGGACAGGCCGACATCCTGCTCACCCCCGACCTGGAATCGGGCAATATGCTGGCCAAGCAGCTCGAATACCTCGGCGGCGCGGTGATCGCCGGGCTGGTGGTCGGCACGCGCGTGCCCATCATCCTCACCAGCCGCGCCGACGGCGTGGAAGCGCGGCTGGCCTCGTGTGCACTCGCCGTGCTGCAGCGCCAGGCCCTGCTGCGCGCCGCTGGCCAGCTGGACGCCACCGACGTCTCACCCGACAAGGCGCAGACCGCGTGAGCCGCGCCATGCCCGCCACTACCCTGCTCTGCCTCAACACCGGCTCGGCCAGCCTGAAATTCGCGCTGTTCGCGCTGGCCGACTGCGCCGGCCCGTCACTGCCTGTCGCCTTGATGCGCGGCGAGATCGACAACCATGACGGCCAGGCACTGCTGCGCTGGACCGATGCGCAAGGGCAAACGCACCGCAGCGCCTCGAACGCGCCGCGCGGCGACATTGCCGCCGAGGTCGACGCGCTGCTCGACCATCTCATCGCCCCGGCGGGCTTGGGGGAGATCGCCGCGGTCGCGCACCGCATCGTCCACGGCGGCGAGCGTTACACCAGCGCGCAGCGCATCACCCCCGAGGTGCGCGCAGCGCTCGACGAATTGCGCAGCCTCGCCCCGCTGCATCAGGGGCCGGGGCTGGCCGGGGTGGACGCAGCCGCCGCGCGGCTGCCTACGGTGCCGCAGATCGCGTGTTTCGACACCGCGTTTCACGCCACGCAACCCCCGCTTGCACGCCGCTACGCCATCCCGCGCGCCTGGCACGACAAGGGCTTCAAGCGCTACGGCTTTCACGGTCTGTCTTACGACGCGATCACCCATCGTCTGCCCGCGCTGCTGGGCGCGCGCGCGCAGGGCGCGGTGGTCGTCGCGCATCTGGGCGGCGGGGCCAGCCTGTGCGGTCTGCGGCAATTGAAGAGCGTCACCACCACCATGGGCTTTACCGCGCTCGACGGGCTGGTCATGTCCACCCGCAGCGGCGCGATCGACCCCGGGATGGTGCTGCACTGGATCACCGAGGAGCATCTGGACGCAACCCAGGTCACCGCCATGCTCTACCACGACAGCGGGCTCAAGGGCGTGTCGGATATCAGCGGCGACCTGCGCACGCTGGAACAAAGCAGCGACGCGCGCGCAGCCGAGGCGATCGCGGTGTTCGTCGCCAGCGTGGTGCATCACATCGGCGCGCTGGCCGCCGACATCGGCGGGTTGGATGCGCTGGTGTTCACCGGCGGCATCGGCACGCACAGCGCACGGGTGCGTGCCGACGTGTGCCACGCGCTCTCCTGGCTGGGCGTGGCGCTGGATGCGCAGGCCAACGCCGCCGGGCAGCGCTGCATCACCCGCAGCGACAGCCGCATCCCCGCTTTCGCCCTGGCCACCGACGAAGAAGGCGTGATGGCGCTGCAGGCCGCCGCGCTGCTGGCATGAACCTCATGGAGTCTTGAATGAACACAACGTTTCAAACCCCGCTTTCCGATCTTCCCGCTGCGGTGGATGTGCTGGTGCTCGGCGCGGGTGGGGCGGGCTATCCCGGCGCGTTCTTTCTCGCCAAGGCGGGGCTGAAGGTAGCGATGGTCGATCCCATCGGCAACCTCGGCGGTGACTGCCTGGCCGAAGGCTGCGTGCCGTCCAAGGCAGTGCGCGAGGCGGCGCTGGTGCGCAGTCTGGCCGACAAGTTCGACGCGTTCGGCCTGCGCGGCGGCAAGCCTGCGGTCGACTGGCCTGCGGTGCTGGCGCACAAGGACCGGGTGCAAAACACCCGTTACGCGCAACACGCGCAGTAAATCGCGCAAGGCGGCGTGGCCTTCGTGCAGGGCAGCGGCGCCATCGTCGCTGCCGACCGGGCACGCATCGTCGCCGCGGACGGCGCGTCACGCGAGGTGCGGTTTCGCGACCTGATGCTCGCCACCGGCTCGGCGCCCGCGCGCCTGCCCATTCTGGGTGCCGAACTGGCACTGACCTCGCACGATCTGTTCCGCCTGGGCACCGATCTGCCGCTGCCGCGGCATCTGGTGGTGATCGGCGGTGGCTATATCGGCGTCGAAACCGCGTCGATGCTGCAGGCGCTGGGGGTGGATTGCACCGTGCTGGAGTTCGCGTCGCAGGTCCTGCCCGGTTTCGACGCCGAGCTTGCTGCCTTCCTGCATGCCAGCCTGTCGCAGCGGGTGCGCATCGAACTTTCCGCCCAAGTGCTCAGCATCGCACGCGACGGCGACGGATTTCATGTGCGCTACAAGCAGGACGGCGGCGAGCGCAGCGTGCAGGGCGATGCGGTGCTCATGGCCACCGGCCGGGTGCCGGTGTTGCCGCAGGGCATCGAGCACTTGGGGTTGGCGCTCGAGCGCGGCCATGCGGTGGTCGATGAAACGCTGCGCACCTCCAACCCCAGGGTCTGGGCGCCGGGGGATGTCAATGGTCGCAGCATGCTGTTCCATTCCGCGGTGCGCCAAAGCCTGGTCGCTGCGCACTGCATCGCCGCGGGCGGGCAGGCAGTGGACCGCATGCGCTTCGACGCGGTGCCGATGACCGTGTTCACCGAACCGGAACTCGCGCATGTCGGCCAGACCGCCGCGCAGGCCGAAGCCGCGCTCGGCGCAGGAGCCGTGGCCGTCACGCGCTACGACTACGCGCACGACGCGCGCGCGCAGATCTACGGGCAGACGCAGGGCTTCATCAAACTGGTGTTCCGCCGTGCCGACGCGCGTCTGCTGGGCGCGCAGATCGCCGGCATGGATGCAGCGCAGCTCATCGCCCCACTCGCGCTCGCGCTCGAACAGCGCTTGACCGCGGGCGCGCTGGCCGACACCGTGTTTCCGCACCCGATGCTCAGCGAAGGCATCAACAAGGCGGCGCGCGCGCTGCGCCCGTAGCCCCGCAAGGGAGCCCCGATGCACGCCTCATCCGCCTCACCCACCACCACACGCGCGGCGCAGACCGATGGCCTGCCACCCACCGACACGGCCCAGGGTCTTGCCGCCGCCGAGGCCACCGCGCGGCTGGCCCGCTTCGGCCCCAACGCCATCGCCGACACCACCATCCCCGCATGGCGGCAACTGCTGATCAAGTTCTGGGCGCCGGTGCCGTGGATGCTCGAGGCGGTGATCGTGCTCCAGGTGCTTCTGGGCCGGGGGTTCGAGGCGCTGGTGATCGCCGCGCTGCTGGTGTTCAACGCCGTGGTCGCGTTCGTTCAGGAGCAGCGCGCCAAGGACGCGCTGGCGCTGCTGCGTCAGCAACTGCATGTCAGCGCCCGGGTGCTGCGCGATGCGCGCTGGCAGCAAATTCCGGCCGCGCAGGTGGTTCCGGGCGATGTGGTGCACGTCCGCGCCGGAGACATCGTCCCGGCCGATCTGCAGCTGTTCGACGGTGCGGTGTCGCTGGATCAGGCGGCGCTGACCGGCGAGTCGCTGCCGGTCGATGCAGGCCCCGGCAAGCCGGCCTATACCGGCGCGATCGTGCGCCAGGGCGAAGCCAGCGGGGTGGTCAGCGCCACCGGCGCGCACACGTATTTCGGGCATACCGCCGAGCTGGTGCGCTCGTCCAGCGCCCCCAGCCACATGCAGCGCACCATCTTCGCCATCGTCAAGCGCCTGGTCGCGTTCGACGCCGTGCTGGTCGCGCTGGTCATCGGCTTTGCGCTGTGGCACGGCCTGCCGCTGCTCGATACCGCGGTGTTCGCGCTGATGCTGCTGGTCGCTTCGGTGCCGGTGGCGCTGCCTGCCACCTACACCCTGGCGACTGCGGTCAGCAGCCAGCAACTGGCGCACCAGGGCGTGCTGGTCACGCGCCTGCCCGCAGTGGAAGAAGCCGCGGCGATGGACACCCTGGTCTCCGACAAGACCGGCACGCTCACGCAGAACAGCCTGCGCTTTGCCGCGGCCACAGCACTGGCGCCAGGCACGGATGAAAACGCCGTCTTGCGCGCCGCCGCGCTGGCCAGCGACGACGCCACGCAAGACCCGCTGGACCTGGCCTTGCTCGCCCCGGCGCGCGAGCGCAAGCTGCTGGAGGGCGCCCCGGCGCGCACCGGGTTTCACCCCTTCGACCCCGCCACGCGGCGCAGCGAAGGCGACTACACCGTCGACGGCCAGCCCTGGCGCGCGGTCAAGGGTGCGGCCACCATCATCGGCCCGCTATGCCATCTGGACGGCCCACAGCAAACCGCGCTCGATGCCGCGGAAAAGCAGCTCGCCGCCAGCGGGGCGCGCGTGCTCGCTGTGGCCGCAGGCCACGGCGACGCGCTGCAGTTGCTCGGCGTGGTTGGCCTGTCCGACCCACCCCGGCCCGATGCGGCCGATCTGATCGCGCAGATCAAACGGCTCGGCGTGCGCGTGTGCATGGCCACGGGCGATGCCGAAGTCACCGCGCGCGCGATCGGCGCGCAGCTCGGCTTGGGAACGCGGGTGTGTCAGGCCGCGCCCGAGGCGCTGAAACACCCCGAGCAATGCGATCTGTTCGCGCGCGTGCTGCCCGAGGACAAGCACCATATCGTCGCCGCGCTGCAGCAGGCCGGGCATGTGACCGGAATGACCGGGGACGGGGTCAACGACGCGCCGGCGCTGCGCCAGGCGGAGCTGGGCATCGCAGTCGCCAGCGCGACCGACGTCGCCAAGGCCGCAGCAGGTGTGGTGCTCACCGATCCGGGGCTGTCTGGCGTGCTCACCGTGGTGCGTGCCGGGCGGCAGGTGCACCGGCGCATGCTCACCTACACCCTCAACAAGGTGCTGCGCACGCTGGAAATCGTGCTGTTTCTCACCCTCGGCCTGCTGCTCACCGGGCACTTCGTCATCTCGCCGCTGCTGATCGTGCTGATGCTGTTTGCCAACGACTTTGCCACCATGAGCATCGCCACCGACCGGGTGCAGCCTGCAGCGCAGCCGCAGCGCTGGCAGGTGGGCCGGCTGATGGGCGCGTCCATCGTGCTGGCAGGCTTGAGCCTGCTGTTCGCCGCGGGTCTTTACCTTTGGGCGCAGGCGCAGGGCTTGAGCGCTGCGCAGTTGCAGACCGTGGTGTTCCTCATTCTTGTGCTGGGCAACCAGGCGGGGATTTACCTGCTGCGCAGCGACGGCCCGATGTGGCGGCTCGCGCCGTCGAAGTGGCTGGCCGCAGCCAGCCTGGGCGATGTGCTCGCGGTGAGCCTGCTCGCGGGCTTTGGCGTGCTGATGGCCCCCTTGCCCTGGATGGTGGTCGGGTTCGTCCTGCTGGCCACCGTCGTCTTCACCCTGTTGCTCGATGCGCTGCTCAAGCGCCCGCTGTTTGCCCGCTTTGCCATTGCCTGAAAGAAAACACCATGCCCAAATCCGACCGCGCTTCTACGCCGCAGATCAACGTGCCGTTCTTCTGGCCCATGCAGCTCGCAGCCGACATGGCCGCGCAGGGGCTGGAGCTGGCCGCGCGCAATGTCAAATTTCTCGACGAGGAATTGCGGCTGCACGGCGGCATCAAACCGCGCCTGGCCACTGCGCACAGCGTGCGGCTGAAGCTGCGCACCCTCGACCTGTGCGACTACTCCGCGCCAGACGCCCAAGGCATCCCGACCCTGGTCAATGCGCCCTACGCCGGCCACACCTCGATGATCGCCGACTATCACGAGGGCCAAAGCCTGATGCAGACTCTGAAGGCCGGTGGAGTCGGCCCGCTGTTCCTGGCCGACTGGCACAGCGCCACGCAGGACATGAAAGACCTGGAGGTGGACGACTATCTCGCCCATCTGCTCGCCTGCATCGACGACCTGGGCGGCCGGGTCCATCTGGTCGGCCTGTGCCAGGGCGGCTGGATGGCGGCGATGCTGGCCGCGCGCTACCCGCACAAGGTCGCCAGTCTGGTGCTCGCCGGCTCGCCGATCGACACCCACGCCGGCCACGGCCCGCTGGTCAAGATGGTCAAGCAAAGCCCGATGCGTTTCTACGAGGAACTGGTCGCCGCAGGCGGCGGGCTGATGCTGGGCAAGTTCATGCTCGCCGGGTGGAAGAACATGCACCCCGAGCAGCACTATGTGCAGGAGCACATCGACCTGTACGAGCACATCGACGACCCGGTGTGGCTGTCCAAGACCGAGGCGTTCGAGCGCTGGTACGAAAACCCGCTCGACCTGCCGGGGCGCTGGTATCTGCAGGTCATCGACCAGCTGTTCAAGCGCAACCTGCTGGCCAAGGGCGAGTATGTCGCACTCGGGCGCACGCTCAATCTCAAGGACATCACCTGTCCGCTGTATCTGCTCGCAGGCGAGAGCGACGACATCACCACCGCGCCGCAGGTGTTCGCCGCCGAAACCCTGTGCGGCACCCCACCCGAAAAGATCGAAAAACGCATCGTCCCCGGCGGCCATGTCGGCCTGTTCATGGGCGCGCGCACGCTCAAGGAAGCCTGGCCCGAGATCGCCGCGTGGATCGCGCGGCAGGGCTGAATCAAAGTAGCCGCAGATCGACCGGCTGCGCGCCCGGAAACACCGCCTGCACCTGCGGCGTGCGCAGTCCCCACAGCCGCTGGAACATGCCGCCGAGCAGGTCGCGGTAGTCGGTGAGCACCGGGTCGTCGCGGTTCTGGTTGAGGGTTGCGGGAGACTGCACGATCTGCTCGCCGGCCACACGCCCGCCGCGCACCGCGCCGCCCAGCACACAGTACACCGTGCCGTGGCCGTGGTCGGTGCCGCGGTTGCCGTTTTCGCGGAAGGTGCGGCCGAATTCGCTGAGCACGACCACGGTGGTGTCGCGCCATGCAGGCCCCATCGCCTGCGCCATTGCGGCGAGCCCCTGTCCCAACGCAGCGAGCTTGTCGGCCAACTGCCCCTGTGCGCCGCTGGTGGTCGCCTCGTTGACATGCGTGTCCCAACCGCCGACGTCGATGAAACCGATGTTGAAGCTGTCGCGCATCAGCGCGCCGATTTTCACCGCCTCGGCGACAAATCCCTTGGGCGCAACAGCGCCGCGGCTCGCGGCAACCATCTCGGCCTGCCAGTCGGTCTGCTGCATGTCGCGGCGCACGGTCTGGTGCACCGCAAAGCCTTCACGCACGGCCGCGCCTTGCGCCGAGCCGCTCCACATGCTTTCGATCAAGGCACGCTGCCGCACGTCGATGCCGGTCTTGCCTGCCTGCGCGATCGCCAGATTGGGCACGCGCTCTTGCCCACGCAGCGACAGCGGCAGTTGCGCGGTGAACGCCATCGGCTGCGCGCGCCCGCCGAGCTGTTGCGCCAAACGGTTGAGAAAGCCGTCGTTGAAATCGCGCGCCTGCGGGCCCTGCCCGAGTTCGATGTGATCCTGCGTTTCGAAATGGCTGCGGGTCAGGTCGCGCGTGCCGGCAAAGGGCACGAAGGCGAGCTGCCCGGCCTGCCACAGCGGCAGCATCGCGTCGCGCAGCGCCGGGTGCAGCGCCCAGTCGGCATCGAGCGCGATCGCCGCGTCGGCCCCGCTGCCTGGCCGCGGCACGGCGATGTGCGGGCGGGACTCGTGATAGAACGCATTGGCGTAGGGTACGAGCAGATTGGTCGCGTCATACGCCCCGCGCAGGAACACCAGGATGAACTTGGGCTGGCCCTGGCTACTCGGCGCGGCCCACAGCCGGGTCATGGGCGCTGCCAGGGCAGTTGCGGCAGCGGCTTGCAAAAAACGGCGGCGTTGCATGCGAGGCTCCTTCAGGTTTGCATGAACTCGGGGGAAGACAGCCACAGCGCGTTCCAGCCCACGCGGTCGTCGGCCTGCGCGAGAGCGCGCAGCGTGGCGATGCCGAGCTGGTTCTGCTGCGCGAGAAACACCGCGCTGCGCGCCAGATCGGGCGGCGTGTGACGCGGCGGTCTGGCGGACGGCGCAACGGACGGCACGGCGCTCATCTCCATGCCGTCTGCCGCGTCGCTGTCGAGCGGTGCGGACTGCGTCAACACCGCGGGCGGCTCGGCATACAGCATCGGCGCACCCGCGCCGATCTGCCGCGCCACTTCGAACCGCGCAGTCAGCTGCCCCGGGCTGTCCCAGGCGCCGGCATCGAGCGGATAACCGTCCGGCGTCTGCCGCCCGAACAGCGGTTCGCCCAGGCGCTGCAGCATCGCCAGCACAGGCTGCGGATTGCGGATCGGCTCATCCCCCAGGCTGGCGCGCAGCGCCGAGAGGACGTACCGCACCGGGTCCTTGAACTGCGGCTGCGACAGGCTGGCGATGAACTCCGGGTGGGTGAACATGGTCTGCAGCACCGCGGCGATCTGCCCCCCGCTCTGCCGCCAGCGCGCCACCATCGCCGCAACCAGCGCCGGAGTCGGATGATCGGCGACGAAATACTGCGCGAGCTGCGTGCTGACATGCCGGGCGGTGGCGGGATGGTCGGCCAGCAGCGTGATGACCGCGTCGATATCCTCCAGCCCCCGCCCCTGCAGGGTGTGGCCAAGCACGACCTTGGGGTCGGGATCGTGCCGCGCGGGGTTGAACACCACCAGCCCCTGCTGCCAGAGTTCGGCACGCCAGGCAGGACGCACGCGCACCGGCTCGCCGAGCAGGTCGACCCCCAGGCCGGTGAGCACCCGCGCCAGATTGGTCACATCCGCCTGGGTGTAGCCGCTGCCCACGCCCAGGGTGTGCAGCTCCATCACTTCGCGGGCGTAGTTCTCGTTGATGTGGCCGCGGGCGTTCTGCGCGTTGTTCAGATACAGCAGCATCTGCGGCGAGAACATGGTGGCGCGCAGCAGGTCGCGAAACCGCCCGAGCGCGTGCGGCGCGATCACCCGCTGGGTGTAGTCGGCGAGCATCGGCCCGACATTGCCGGCGCGGAACACATTGAAATGGTTGACCCAGAACCAGGTGAGCCGCTGATGCAGTGTGTTGGGCGCGTAGAGGGCGAGCAGCACTTGCTGCGCCGCCGCCTGTTGCGCCAGCGCGAATTTGAAGCGGTTGATCGCCTTGAGCTGGACTTCGACGCGCTGCGCGTCGCTTGCCTGCCCGTCCCTTCTTGTGCGGCGGATGTCGCGCTCTTGCCGGACGATGGGCGGGATCAACGCGTCCAGCGCTTGGTTCACTGGCAGGGCGGCAAGCTGTGCGCTCAGCTCCGGCGGCAGCCCTGGGGTCGCCTGCGCTTGCAACTGTGCGTTCAGATAGGCCGTCGCACCAGCCTGGGCCAAGGCCTGCAGCTGTGCAGCGCTTGCGCCCCAGCCGATGCGGTCGAGGAAGGCCACCGGGCGGGCTTGCGCTGCCGCGTCGAGATCGGGCGCGGTGCCTGCGGTCTGCTGGGTTTGCGACCAGGCCAGCGGTGCCAGACCCGTCAGCCCCAGCCCGGCTGCGCCCAGACCGCCAAGGAATCGGCGGCGCGACAGGTCCTGCAGAGCGGGCATCGTGCGTGTTTCCATGATCGCGCCCCGTTCAGCCGCAAACGCCCCAATGGCCCGGGTGCCACACTCCCCAGGGGCCCCAATGCGCCCGGTGCCAGCAACCGCCGCCTTCGGGCCGCACGATCACCGCGCCGGAGACCTGCGCCGGCGCAATGGGCGCCACATAACAGCCCCCGAGCAGCATGCTGCTCGCCAGCGCCAGTGCGGCCAGATGCACACGGCGCGCCCGTGTCAATGCCACGAGCGCCTTCATTGCGCAATCTCCCGGCTGATCGCAGCCTCGCGCCGGTTCAGCGCCAGCCACTGTGCACGCGGCAGGCCGCCGTCGTGGCGCTGCGCCACCGCCTGCTGCTGCCACCGCACCCGCATCACCTGGCGGTGCAGCGCCTGCGCGCGCCACGGCGGTATCTCACCGACAAAGCGGGCGTGGTCGATGCGATGATCGAGACGATCGGCGCGCTGGATGACCTGCGCACGATTCGGATGCGCCGCCTGCCAGGGTGTTTGCGCAAACGCCAGCGGCGTGCTGAGCATGGCGCCTGCAGTCAGCATGGACAGCCATGCCGGACGAAGAACTGAGTGCATGTTGGGATTCCTTTGCTGTTCGACAAGAGAATGTGCGGCCGTGTCGAATCAACGGAACTCCCCTGCAGGCGGCGACAACCGCACCGCACGCAGTCGTCACCAATTGTGTTCAGCGCACAGACAGGGGCAGACCGGTCACCTGCGCGCCGGGCTTCACTCCATGCCGCGAGAACCAGTGCAGCGGTGTTTCCAGTGCGTAGCGCACATCGGTCTGTGCGCAATGCACGTCTTCAGTTTCCGGTTGCATGTCGGCGATGTTGACGATGTGCCCATCCGCCGCGATGAACGCCACCGACAGCGGAATGAAGGTGTTCTTCATCCACATGCACACCGCTTGCGGCTGCGACCAGACGAACACCATGCCGTGATTCGCGGGCAGGCTGCGGCGGTTCATCAGCCCGGTCTGCTGCTGCTCGGCCGTGGCTGCCACCTCGGCGCGCAGGACGTGCCCGCCCACCTTGAGCGTGACCTGCGGCAGGCCGGTATTGACCTCGGTCTGCGCAGCGCAGGCCGCGGTGGCACTGGTCAGGGTGCATGCGAGTGCAACGCTGCGCAGCAAATGGACGATGTGCATGATGCGTTCCTTGTGCATGGCCGTTGCTCAAGCGCGCAGCAGCAGGCACACCGCGCTGGCGGCGATGCCCTCACCGCGGCCCACGAAGCCCAGCCGCTCGGTGGTCTTGCCTTTGACGTTCACCTGCGCGACATCCAGTTCCAGCAGCTCGGCAATGCGCTGGCGCATCGCGTCGCGGTAGGGCGCGAGCTTGGGCGCCTGCGCAATCACGGTGCAATCGACATTGCCCACCGTCCAACCCTGCTGCACCACGCTGTGCCGCGCCTGCCGCAGCAGTTCGCCGGAGTCCGCGCCGGCAAAGCGCGCATCGGTGTCGGGGAAATGCTGGCCGATGTCGCCGAGCCCCGCTGCGCCCAGCAGCGCGTCGGTGATGGCGTGCAGCAGCACGTCGGCGTCGGAATGGCCGAGCAGGCCGAGGGAGTGGGGAATGGTCACGCCGCCGAGAATGAGCCTGCGGCCGGGGACCAGGGCGTGAACATCAAAGCCCTCGCCGATGCGGATCTGTGTCATGCGGAATCTCCTGCGCGCAAGGCCAGCACGGCCTGCGCCAGTTCGAGGTCCTGGGGATAGGTGATCTTGAAATTGAACGCGGCGCCGGGCACCAGCAGCGGCTGCAAGCCCCGTTGCTCCATCGCCCCGGCCTCGTCGGTGGGCGGGGCATGGACCGCAATCGCCGCCTGCAGCGCTTCGCGCAGCGGGCCGATGCGGAACATCTGCGGCGTCTGCGCCAGCCAGCGGCCTTCGCGTGGTTCGGTGCGGGCCACGCGGCCTGCGGTGTCGGCGGTCTTGAGGGTGTCGGGCAGGGGCAGCGCCAGCAGGCCGCCCACCGCATCGGCCGCACAGGCATCGATCAGCCGGTCGATCAGCTCCGGGGTGATGCAGCAGCGCGCCGCGTCGTGCACCAGCGCCCAGTCGGTCGGCAGCGCGCCCGCCTGCAGCAGACCGTCGAGGCCGCCGAGCACGCTGTGCGCGCGGCTTGCGCCGCCCAGAGGCAGCACGGACAAGCGCGGATCCGCCCGCAGACAAGCCGCCGCCTGCGTGTCACCGGCCTGCACCACGACAGCGACCGAAGCGATGCGCGGGGTGCGAAAGAACGCCCGCACCGTGTGCTGCACCACGCAGTCGCCCAGCAGGGTGCGGTATTGCTTGGGCACCTCGCCGGGCAGGCGCGATCCACTTCCCGCACAGGGAATCAGGGCATGACAGCGGGGGGAAAGCGCAGTGGAATGGGACGGCATTTGCATCAGGACACAAGGCGAAGGCGCACTTTGGGCGAAAATTTGACCATGTCGTCTATTGTCCATGCCCTGCGCAGCCAAGTGCCCGCGCTCAAACCCGGCCAGCGTGTGAGCTGGACCTTACCCAGCGGAAGTGCAGACGCCCTGTTGCTCGCCGAGCTGTGCACCACCGGCAGCACGCAGGGCGGGCCGTGGCTCGTCGTCACCGCCGAGGCCGCCGACGCCCAGCGCCTGCTTGACGAACTGCGCTGGTTCGCACCATCGCTGCGCGTGGGTCTGCTGCCCGACTGGGAAACGCTGCCCTACGACAGCTTCTCACCGCACCAGGATTTGATCTCCGAGCGCCTGGCCACGCTCTGGGCGATTCACAGCGGGCAGATCGACGTGGTCATCGCCCCGGCCAACACCGCAATCCAGCGGCTGGCTCCACCCGAGTTCCTCGCCGCCTACACCTTCGACTTCCGCCAGGGCGAGGCGCTCGACGAGGCCGCCCTGCGCGCCCAGCTGGTGCTGGCCGGCTACAACCATGTCAGCCAGGTGATGGCGCCGGGCGAATACGCGGTGCGCGGCGGGCTGATCGACCTGCACCCCATGGGCTCTCCAGTGCCCTACCGGGTCGATCTGTTCGGCGACACCATCGACTCCATCCAGGCCTTCGACCCCGACACCCAGCGCAGCCTCTATCCGGTCAAGGAAGTGCGCCTGCTGCCCGGACGCGAGTTTCCGCTCGATGAAGCCGCGCAAAAGCGCTTTCGCGCCCGCTGGCGCGAAGTGTTCGAGGGCGACCCGAGCCGCAGCCCGCTCTACAAGGACATGGCCAGCGGCGTGGCCGGACCCGGCATCGAGTATTACCTGCCGCTGTTTTTCGAGCACACCGCCACCCTGCCCGACTTTCTCGGCCCTCAGACGCGCGTGGTGCTGCATGGCGATATCGCCGCCGCCATCCGAACCTTCTGGACCGACACCCAGGACCGCCACCGCCTGCTGCGCCACGACCCGGAGCGCCCCGCCCTCGCACCCGACCAGCTCTTTCTCAGCGAGGAAGCGTTTTTCACCCGCATCAAGCCCTATGCCCAGCTGGCGCTGCGCCCCCCCCGGGACGAAGCCGCTGTCGACGCCGACGCCAAGCCCGCGAGCGCCGCGCTGCCCGACATTTCCGCCGACCGCCGCGCCACCCGTCCGCTGGCCCGGCTGGCGAATTGGCTCGAGGCGGGCAGGCAGCACAACCAGCGCGCGCTGTTGCTGGCCGAGTCCGCCGGGCGCCGTGAAACCCTGCGCGAGTTGCTGCAGGAGTCCGGCCTGTCCGCCCAGCCCGCCGAGAGCTGGGACGAATTCGTCAGCGGCACCACCGGCTTTGCCCTGGCCGTTGGCCCGCTGGCGCGCGGCTTTGCCCTGCCGGCCGACCGCCTGGCGGTGCTGACCGAAACCGAGCTGTTCGCCCTCAACCCGGCGCAGCGCCGTCGCCGCAAGCAGGAGCAGGCCAGCAATGTCGATGCCCTGATCCACGACCTTGCAGAGCTGCAGCCTGGCGATCCCGTGGTGCATGCCAACCACGGCATCGGCCGCTATCAGGGCCTGACCGAGCTCGATCTGGGCGACGGCCCGGCCGAGTTCCTGCATCTGGTCTATGCGAATGACGCGGTGCTGTATGTGCCCGTCTCGCAACTGCACCTCATCGGCCGCTACAGCGGCGCCGCGCAGGACGACGCGCCGCTGCACACCTTGGGCTCCGGCCAGTGGGACAAGGCCAGGCGCAAGGCGGCCGAGCAGGTGCGCGACGCCGCCGCCGAACTGCTCAACATTTACGCCCGCCGCGCTGCGCATCAGGGCCACGCGTTCCGCTACACCCCGCAGGACTACGAAGCCTTCGCCGCGAGCTTTGGCTTCGAGGAAACGCCCGATCAGGCCGCAGCCATTCACGCCGTGGTGCAGGACATGATTTCCCCGCGCCCGATGGACCGGCTGGTCTGCGGCGACGTGGGCTTTGGCAAGACCGAGGTGGCGCTGCGCGCCGCGTTCGTTGCGGTGATGGGCGGCAAGCAGGTCGCCGTGCTCGCGCCCACCACCCTGCTGGCCGAGCAGCATTGCGAGACCTTCCGCAACCGCTTTGCCGACTGGCCGGTGCGCATTGCCGAAATGTCGCGCTTTCGCAGCACCAAGGAGATCAACGCCGCGCTCGAAGGCCTCGCACGCGGCACGGTGGACATCGTCATCGGCACGCACAAGCTGCTGTCGCCCACGGTCAAGTTCGACCGGCTGGGGCTAGTCATTGTCGACGAGGAACACCGCTTCGGCGTGCGCCACAAGGAGGCGCTCAAGGCGCTGCGCGCCTCGGTCGACCTGCTTACGCTGACTGCCACGCCCATTCCGCGCACCCTGGGCATGGCGCTCGAAGGGCTGCGCGACTTGAGCGTCATCGCCACCGCGCCGCAAAAACGGCTGGCGATCAAGACCTTCGTGCGCAGCGAAAGCAGCGCGGTGATGCGCGAAGCCATCCTGCGCGAAATCAAGCGCGGCGGTCAGGTGTACTTCCTGCACAACGAGGTCGAGACCATCGAGAACCGCAGGCGCCAGCTCGAGGAACTGGTGCCCGAGGCGCGCATCGACATCGCCCACGGCCAGATGCACGAGCGCGACCTCGAGCGGGTGATGCGCGACTTCCACGCCCAACGCTTCAACATCCTGCTGTGCACGACCATCATCGAGACCGGCATCGACGTCCCCAGCGCCAACACCATCATCATGGCGCGTGCCGACAAGTTCGGCCTGGCGCAGTTGCACCAGCTGCGCGGCCGCGTCGGGCGCTCGCACCACCAGGCCTACGCGTATCTGCTGGTGCCCGATGTGCAGAGCCTGACCAAGCAAGCCGGACAGCGGCTGGAGGCCATCCAGCAGATGGAAGAGCTGGGCTCGGGCTTTTATCTGGCAATGCACGACCTGGAAATCCGCGGCGCCGGCGAGGTGCTGGGCGAGCAGCAGTCGGGCAATATGCAGGAGATCGGCTTTCAGCTCTACAACGACATGCTGGCCGAGGCGGTCAAGGCGCTGCGCGCCGGACGCGAACCCGATCTGCTCAACCCGCTGGGCGTGACCACCGAAATCAACCTGCACGTGCCCGCACTGCTGCCCAACGACTATTGCGGCGACGTGCATGCGCGGCTGTCGCTCTACAAGCGGCTGGCCAGCGCCACCACCAGCGCGCAGCTCGACAGCGTGGCCGAGGAAATCGTCGATCGCTTCGGCCGCATGCCGCCCCCCGCGCAGGCGCTGGTGGACACGCACCGTCTGCGGCTGATGGCGCAGGCTTACGGCATCACCAAGATCGACGCGGCCGAGGAAGTGGCCATCCTGCAGTTCCGCAAGGATGCGCCGGTGGACGCGGCGCGCATCATCGACCTGATCCAGAAACACCGCCACATCAAGCTCAGCGGCAATGACCGCCTGCGCATCGAACGCCCGACGAAAGACGCCGCGCAGCGCGCCCAGCTCATCCGCGACGTCCTCAGGCAGCTCGGCACGCCGCGCACCGAGGCGGCGCTGGCCTGATGCATCAACGCCGACAGACCGTCCCACGCACTCCTCGCCACTCCTCCAGACCTGCCATGCACCACCTTGTCATTCAGCGCCACACCACCCCACTGTCGCAAGAGAACCTCGACCAGCTCTGCCACATCGCCGCGCCCATCAGCCTGGAAAAGTTTGCCGACGACAACGGCTCCAACCGCGGCCACAACGGCGCACGGCTGCGCGACATCCGCAGCACTGGCGCCGCCACGCGCCATGCGATAGACGCCTATTGCCGCACGCACCACATCGACTGGGCCATCATCCCGGCGGGGTTGCATCTGGGCGACTTCAAGCTGCTGGCGATGGACATGGACTCCACCCTCATCAACATCGAGACCGTCGATGAGATCGGCGCCGCAGTGGGCAAGAAGGACGAGATCGCCGCCATCACCGCCGCCGCAATGCGTGGCGAGATTGCCGACTACGCCACCAGCCTGCGTCAGCGCGTGGCGCTGCTGGCTGGCGTGCCGCTGACCGCGCTCGACAGGCTCTACACCGACGTCCTGCGTCTGAACCCCGGCGCCGAAACCCTGCTGTCAGCGGCCAAGGCCGCCGGGCTGAAAACCCAGCTCGTCACGGGCGGCTTCACCCACTTCACCGACCGGCTGAAACAGCGCCTGGGCTTTGACCGCGTCGCCGCCAATGTGCTGGGCGTGCAGGGCGACGCGCTCGACGGCACCGTGGTCGGCGAAGTGATCGACGGCGAGGCGAAAAAACGCGCCGTGCTCGGGTTCTGCGACGACCTGGGCTGCGATCCTGGCCAGGTGCTGGTGATCGGTGACGGCGCCAACGACCTGCCGATGATGCATGCGGTGGGCTTCAGCGTGGCCTACCACGCCAAACCCAAGGTGCGCGAAGCCGCCACGGCCGCGATCGACCACGGCGGCCTCGACAGCCTGTTGCACTGGTTCGAATGAGGTCGGACCGGATTACGGCAGACCCACGGCGGGATACTGCGACCCGGCCATCGCACCCACCGCAGCACCCAGCGCAGCCGCCGCTGTCTTGCCGTTGCCGCTGCCGAAGCGCGAGCCCACCAGACCGCCGACCACGCCGCCGATCACCGTGCCCGGGGTGATCTGCGTGCCATAGGGGTTGGCGGCATTTGCCCCCACCACTGCGCCCAGCGCCGCGCCGGTCGCCGCCATCGCCGTGCGCCCATTGCCCGAGCCGAAGCGCGAGCCGATCACCCCACCGGCCAGAGCCCCCAACGCGGCCCCCGGCAAAGCCGATTGCGCCACCGGAGCCGGTGCATAGGTCGGCTGCGGCGCATAGGACGGCTGGGCTGCATACGCGGGCGGCGCAGCGCCGTAACCGTTGTCATACGCCGACGAAGGGGTGTAGCCCGGCCGGGCGTATTGCCCGCCATACGGCGTGCCATATGGCGCATAGCCCGGCTGCTGATAGACGGGCTGCTGCGGCACCGCGTCAGCCGAGGAATACGACTGCGACGGCGGCACCACGGCGCAACCACCCAGCAACGACAGCAACACCGCACCGCTCAACAACAGACCAGACCGAGACATGATGGATTTCCCCGAAGGATGCATGATGCCCAGACAACGCATCTGCACCCGGGTTTGATGACAGCCAAATTCAGCCCATCGCCCGTTGCATGGCCTGCGCCAGATCTGCGATCAGATCGTCCGCGTCTTCCAGGCCGATGGCCAGCCGCACCAGCCCGCCCTTGTGCGGCCACTGACCGGCGGGGCGCATGGTCTGCACGTCGTAGGGCACGGCCAGGCTGACCGGGCCGCCCCAGGAATAACCGATCTTGAACAGACGCAGCGCATCGACGAAGGCATCGATCTGTGCCGGGCTGTAACGTGCGTCGAACACCACGCTGAACAGCCCGGCGGCGGCGGTGCAATCGCGCGCCCAGAAGGCGTGCCCGGGGCTGCCGGGCAAGGCCGGATGCAGCACCTGGGCCACTTGCGG
>JAGDVQ010000069.1:3059-22458 GCA_023255715.1 Thiomonas sp. | reverse complement strand
CACTTGCGGCTGGGTCTGCAGCCAGGCGGCGATGCGGCGGGCAGCGGCGTCGTGCGCGGCATAACGCAGCGGCAGAGAGTGCAGGCCGCGCAGCACCTTGGCGCAATCATCGCCGCAAACGCCCAGCCCCAGGCGCATGTGGGTGAACAGCAGCCTTTCGTGCAGGGCGTCGTCGCGGGTGCTGACGCTGCCCATCAACACATCGGCGCCGCCGCTCTGGTATTTGGTCAGGGCCTGCATGACGATGTCGATGCCCAGATCGAAGGGCTGCAGCGCAATGCCCGCAGCCCAGGTGGCATCGATGGCGGTGCGCACGCCATGGGCTTTTGCTGCGGCCACCAGGGCGCGCAGATCGGGCATTTCCATGGTGACCGATCCCGGCGCCTCCAGCCAGAGCAGGCGGGTGGCCGGGGTCATCCGTGCGGCGAGTTGTTCGGCTGTGTCCAGCGGGTCGTAGAGACTGGAGGTGATGCCCCAGCCAGCGAGCAGGCGTTCGGCGAATTCGCGGCCTGGGCCGTAGGCATTGGCCGGCAGCAGCACATGATCGCCCTGCACGAGCAGCGCCTGGTCGATCAGGGTGATGGCCGACAGGCCCGAGGGACAGAGCAGGCAATGACGGGCGCCATCCAGGCTGGCGAGTCGCTCTTCCAGCAGGAAGGTGGTGGGCGTGCCGTGCAGGCCATAGGTGTAGCCGTCCTTGCTGCGCCAGTCGCGCGCGCGCATCGCGGCCACGTTCGGGAACATCACGGTCGAGGCATGGTGCACGCCGGGCTCCACCGCGCAAAATCCGGGCGGCGGCTGGTAGGGGTGGTGCTGCAGACGTGTCGACAACTGTTGCATTTGTGAAGCCGTCTGGGGATTTTGGTCTAATCGGGGCTGCTCTTGACTCGACATGGATTGGGCTCCGCAGTGTTCCGGTCTGTTTTTCACTGACCTGCTCGGGCGTCTTGCCCTGCAGACCAGCGCAAAGCATAGGCCGAATGCGCTGCCCGTTCCGACACGCACTCCTTGGATCCTGACCCTGAACCTTTGTTGCCCGGCGATCTTGCCGGGTTTGCAACAACCGTCCAGTTCCATGCGCCGCCGCGGCGCATCGGTACGCCTGCCTGTTCTCCCCTGCCCTGCGCGGAGCCGGTCGATTTGCCGGTTGACTTGCGGGCGCGTGCCTCTCGCTGTGTTTCGTCCCCCCTGGAGCGTCCGTCATGGAAGTGCTGATTCTGTTCGGCCTGATCCTGCTCAATGGCCTGTTCGCCATGTCGGAGATCGCGCTGGTCACGGCGCGCCGTGCCCGCCTCACGGCGCTGGCCGAAGCCGGAAACGACAACGCGCGCACCGCGCTGCACTTGGCCGAGCAGCCCACGCGGCTGCTGTCCACGGTGCAGATCGGCATCACGTCCATCAGCGTGCTCAACGGGATTCTGGGTGAGGCGGCGTTTTCCGAGCCAGTGGCCAACTGGCTGATTTCACTGGGGCTGCTGCCCAAGTTTGCCGGAGCGTCGGCCACGGCCATCGTGGTGCTGATCATCACGTTTGCGTCCATCGTCATCGGCGAACTGGTGCCCAAGCGGCTGGGACAACTCGCTCCCGAGCGCATCGCCATGGTGATGGCGCGGCCGATGACCTGGATCGCCCGCGGCGCGGCGCCCTTCGTCAAGCTGCTGTCGATCTCCACCGACCTGCTGCTCACCCTGCTGCGCGTGCGGCACAACACCATGCCGCAGATGACCGAGGCCGAAATCAACGAAGTGCTCGAAGAGGGCTCGGACGCCGGCGTGATCGAGGAGCAGGAACACGAAATGGTGCGCAACGTGTTCCGCCTCGACGACCGGCAGATTGCCTCGCTGATGACCCCGCGCAATGAGATCGAGTATCTCGATGTCGATCAGCCGCTGAGCGAAAACCTCAACAAGATCGCGCAGTCCACCCATTCGCGCTTTCCGCTGGTCAAGCGCGGGCTGGAGGACGTGGTCGGGCTGGTGTCCACCAAGGAGCTGCTGGGCCGCTTCATTCGGCGCGAGGGCATCGACGATCTGAGCAAGGCCGCCATTCCCGCGACCTTCGTGCCCGAAAGCCTGACCGGGCTGGAGCTGCTGCAGACCTTCCGGCAGAGCGCCGAGCACACCGCCATGGTGATCGACGAATACGGCCAGACCATGGGCATCGTCACCGTGCAGGACTTGATGGAGGCCATTGCCGGCGAGTTCAAGTCGCACCCGTCGGAAGAACCGTGGGCGATGCAGCGCGCCGACGGCTCGTGGCTGATGGACGGCCTCATCACGGTCGATGATCTCAAGACCCGCCTGGGCCTGGCGCATCTGCCCGACGAGGAAAAGCAGCGCTACAACACCCTCTCGGGCATGCTGATGCTGCTGCTCGCACGTCTGCCAGCCACCGGAGACATCGTGGACTGGGGCGGCTGGACCTTCGAGATCGTGGACATGGACGGCAAGCGCATCGACAAGGTGCTGGTGCAGCGCAAGCCCGACGAGCCGACCGGCGCGTCTTCCGATGCCGAGGAAGCTCGCGATTCGCGGCTTTGATCCCAGGCGTTGAGCCTCGCCTGAACGGCGGTGCCCCGCGCCATCACCCTGCCCTGTCATGCTGCACGACGCCCTGCTGCTGTTTCCTGATTTCAGCCTGATCGTGCTCGGTCTTGCGCTGGTGCAGTTCACGCCGCTCAAGCGCAATGTCTGGGACGGCGTCGAGCGGCTGGTGTACTTCGTGCTGTTTCCGGCCCTGCTGTTTTCCACCACCAGCCGCGGCCATGCCAGTCTGCGTGGCAGTGCCGATCTGTTGATCGCCGGAGCGGCGATGCTGCTCATCGGCATCGGCCTGGCGTATGCGGCATTCTGGTTCCGCAAGGCAGACCGACGCTGCGTGGCCAGCGGAGTGCAGACCGCGTTTCGGTTCAACTCCTACATCGCGCTGGCGGTGGCCGACCGGGTGGGCGGAGCGCAGGCGGTGTCGCTGGTCGCGGTGCTCATTGCCATCGGCGTGCCGCTGTGCAACTTTGCCGCGGTGTGGGCGCTGGCCCAGCATGCCCAGGCCAATGTGCTGCGCGAAATCCTGCGCAATCCGCTCATTCTCGCCACCGTGGCCGGCTTGGTGGTGCATGGCATGGGCTGGTCGCTGCCCGGCCTGGTGCTGCCCGTGCTCGACCGCCTGGGCAGCGCGTCCATCGCGCTCGGCTTGATGACTGTCGGCGCGGGGCTGCAGTGGCGCGGACTGGGGCGGGAATTGCCCGTGGGCCTGTGGTTCCTGACCATTCGGCATCTGCTTCTGCCGCTCTCTGCGATGGCGCTGGCTGCTGCGCTGCAGCTGCCGCCGCTGCAGGCCCTGATGCTGGTGCTGTTTGCCGCCATGCCCACGGCATCGAGCGCGTATGTGCTGGCGGCGCGCATGGGCGGAGATGGCCCTTATGTGGCCGGACTGGTCAGCCTGTCCACCGTTTTGGGCGCTGTGTCCATACCAGTGTTCCTCGCTGTGATGCAGCACTGATTTTTCACCAGGCAGTCAGGCCATGTCCTGATTTTTGCAAGCTGCCCCGCCGACCAAGCCGACTGTTCCAGTGAGGTTTACAAATTCCTGACATCTCGGACGTGTATCCTTGTGCGCTTCTGACTTTGCCCGAACGCTGCTCCCTAACATGCCGAATTTCCATGTCATTTTCTGGCGTCACGCCGAGGCGGAAGACGCACCGGGCTCCGCCCAGGGCGACGACGTCGATCTGCGGCGCAGCCTCACCAAGCAGGGGCGCCGAGACGCCGCCCTGGTGGCCGCGTGGATCAAGTCGCAATTGCCCAAGCCCTGGACGGTGCTGACCAGCCCGGCTGCCCGTGCGCGGCAGACCGCGCAGCACCTGAGCGATTACCCGGTGGCCGACCCGCGTCTGCGCCCGGAAGCAGACACGGCCGAGCTGCTCTCGGTGGTGTCGGAGTTCCCGCGCGAGGGCGGCGCGCTCATTCTCGTCGGCCATCAACCCACCATGGGCCGCGCCGGGCTGTACTGGATCACGGGCTGTGATCAGCAGTTTTCGCTGCGCAAGAGCGGGCTGCTGTGGGCGGTGGAGCGCAGCCGGGATTCCGGCATCCAGCGCAACCTGCGCGCCTGCATCAGCGCTGACCTGCTGAGTGACTGAACACGTCTGGTCAGTTTCCTTGCACTGTCACACCAAATTCACGCAAACGTCACCGAACCGTCACCCTGCCTTCTTATCTTCTTCATGGACTGACATGAAGGAGACCCCATGTTCGACGACGACGCCGCGCAGCGGCTGGTGACACATCCGCAGAGCATTCAGCCCGACGCCGGAACTGCCGCGCAACACCCGGCACACAATCTCTCCGTGGCCTGGGCGCGGCATGCCGACGAAGTGCGTGAGGCCCAGCGTTTGCGCTACAAGGTGTTCGTCGAAGAAATGGGCGCGCAGATCAAGACACCCGAGCCAGGCCTGGACATCGACCTGTTCGACCCGTACTGCGATCACCTGCTGGTGCGCGACGCCGAGGGACGCCTCATCGGCACCTATCGCGCCCTGCCCCCGCATCAGGCCAAGCGCGTCGGCACGCTCTACACCGAAACCGAATTCGACCTCACCCGGCTGTATCACCTCAAGCCGCGACTGCTCGAAATCGGCCGCTCCTGCGTGCACCGCGACTACCGCAGCGGTGCGGTCATCCTGGCGCTGTGGAGCGGCATTGCCGCTTACATGCAGCGGCACGGCCTGGACGCGCTGATCGGCTGCGCCAGCATGTCCATGCACTGCGGCGGTCACACAGCCGCCAGTCTGTGGGCGCAGTTGCAGCGCACGCACCTGGCGGCGATCGAAGACCGTGTGCATCCCCGGCTGCCGCTGCCGATCCAACGTCTGCGGCAAGACCTCGCCGTCGAGCCCCCAGCGCTGCTCAAGGGCTATCTGCGCGTGGGCGCCAAGGTCTGCGGCGCCCCGGCCTGGGACCCGGACTTCGGCGTGGCCGACTTCCCGGTGCTGCTGCGCCTGAGCCAGGTCAATCCGCGCTACGCCCGGCATTTCCTCGGCGCGTGAGCGCGGCGGCGCGGTTCAACCCCGCCCGACCATGTCCTGCGGCCGCACCCAGCGGTCGAAGTCTTCCGCGCTGATCCAGCCCGAGGCCAGTGCGGCCTCGCGCAAGGTGGTGCCGCCGTGGTGCGCGGCCTTGGCGATCGTCGCGGCGCGGTCATAGCCGATGTGCGGCGCCAGCGCGGTCACCAGCATCAGCGAGCGCTGCATCAGCTCGTTGATGCGGGCGCGGTCGGGCTCGATGCCCCGCGCCAGATGCCGGTCGAAACTCGCCATCGCATCGGCCAGCAGCCGCAGGCTTTGCAGCAGGTTGTGCGCGATCAGCGGCTTGAACACATTGAGCTCGAAATTGCCCGACGCGCCGCCGATGTTGATCGCCACGTCATTGCCGAACACCTGCGCGCACACCATGGTCAGCGCCTCGCACTGCGTGGGGTTGACCTTGCCGGGCATGATCGAGCTGCCGGGCTCGTTTTCCGGAATGCGGATCTCGCCCAGGCCGCTGCGCGGCCCGGAAGCCATCCAGCGGATGTCGTTGGCAATCTTCATCAGCGCCGCAGCCAGGGTCTTGAGCGCGCCGTGCAGGAACACCAGCGCCTCGTGACCGGCGAGCGCGGCGAACTTGTTTTCTGCGCTGGTGAACGGCAGCCCGGTCTGGCGCGCCAGTTCCGCGGCGACGCGCGCACCGAACGAGGGATGGGCGTTCAGCCCAGTGCCCACCGCCGTGCCGCCCACCGCGAGCGCATAGACCGGACCCAGCGCCGCGTCGATGGCGCGGCGGCACAGGTCGAGCTGTGCGACATAGCCTGAGAACTCCTGCCCCAGAGTCAGTGGCGTGGCGTCCTGCAGATGGGTGCGGCCGATTTTGACAATGTCGGCAAACACATCGGCCTTGGTCTGCAGCGTGGTGCGCAGCGCAATCAGCGCAGGCAGCAGCGCCTGCACGGTCTGCGCCGCGGCGGCCACGTGCATCGCCGTGGGAAAAATGTCGTTGGACGACTGCCCCATGTTGACCTGATCGTTCGGGTGCACGATGCGCGCCGTGCCGACCCCGCCGCCCAGCAGCACCGAGGCGCGGTTGGCCAGCACCTCGTTCATGTTCATATTGGTCTGCGTGCCCGAGCCGGTCTGCCAGACCGCCAGCGGAAACTCGTCGGGATAGCGCCCGGCAATGACTTCGTCCGCCGACTCGATGATGGCCTGCGCCGTGCGCAGATCGAGCTTGCCGAGATCGACATTGGCGGCGGCACACGCCCGCTTGACCAGCGCGAGCGCGCGGATGAACTCGTGCGGCATCCGCTCGGTGGAAATGGCGAAATGTTGCATCGAGCGCTGCGTCTGCGCCCCCCACAGGTGGGCTTCGGACACCTCGATCGGCCCGAAGGAATCGGTTTCGATCCGCATGCCCTCGGCGGGCAGGGCCATGTGCTGCGGGTTGTCGGCATCCATGCGTGGCCTCCAGAAGAGAATTTCCGCTGTTGTAGTCCTTGCACACCCAGTTTGCCACCGGAATGGTCCTCTGCGCAGTTGTGACCGTGCATTGCGCACTGACGCGATGGTTACATCTCTTGATTTTTCTTACGTCTCCATACTGATGTGCGCTTGACCCCTGTCACAGCGAACTCCTAGACTGCTTTACAGAACAAGGGCGATGGAGTTCGCCAACAACCGCGTGGGGCCAGCCCCATCGCTGATGACTCCTACCTGCTGCAAGTGGCCTGTGCTGCTTGCATTTCAAGTCAGGGGGGAGCGATGCGCGTTGATGTTGTCCTGCAGCAAGTGTGCCAGGTGCTGGTCATTGCGCTGCTCTCCCCCCTGCTGCACGGCTTCATCGCAACGATGGAGGAGAAGGTGCAGCGCGGCACCGGGCCGAGTCTGTTCCAGCCCTACCGCGATCTGTTCAAGTGGTTCCGCAAGGAAATCGTGGTGCCGCAGACGGCCTCGTGGGTGTTCTGGACCGCACCCGTGGTGGCCTTTGCCGCCATGCTCACGGTGCCCATCCTCATTCCGGTGCTGACCAACTATCCGCTGCCGCTCTCCGATAGGGGAGACATTCTCGGCGGCGGGCTGATCCTCACGCTCGGTGGTTTCGCCATCCTGCTCGCCGGTCTGGACAGCGGCCATCCCTAATGCGGGTGTTCTACAACGTCGTCTACCGCCCGCGCAACGCCGTGGCACGGCAGTTCGAGGGCAAGGCGTATTTCCTGAAAGAATTGCAGTTCGATTCTTCGCAGGCGCCGATTTTCGGGCCGCTGCTGTTCACCCCTGCGGTGCGAGCGGTGCAATGGCTGGCGCGTCAATTGCGTTTCCTGCAGTACGGTCTGATGAACGCCTGTATCGCGTATATCGGCGTGCTGCTGATCGTCATTTTTGGCTTGGTGCTGGTGTGGAGTCCGGCCTGAGCATGACCCGGCCGCAACATTTCCGCGGTTTTTCTTGCTGTACATCCTCATTGGATTCTTCGCATGACCTACGTCTTCATCGCCATCTTCGCCATCATCGGCGCGTTTGCCCGCTACGGCCAGACCCTGGTTGTGCAGAGCGTGCTGGGGCGCTCCTTCCCCTTCGCCACGCTGTCGATCAACGTTCTTGGCTCTTTTCTCATGGGTTTTCTGTTTTTCGAAACCCTGGAGCGCCTCAACCTGAGCCCGGAGCTGCGCACCGGCATTCTCACGGGTGGGCTTGGCGCCTACACCACGTTCTCGACTTTTTCGCTGGAGTCGCTCAATCTGATCGAGAACGGCGAAATGGTCAAGGCCGGGCTCTACATCACCGCGTCTGTCGTGCTGTCCATCGCAGCGGCCATTTTCGGCGCCTTTCTGTCACGCAACATGGGAGTCTCGTCATGAGCAGCAAATCCGTCACCATGGTCCGTATCTACATCAAGGAGGGCGACAAGGTGGGGGGCCACGATCTGATGCGCTCCATCTTCAAACTGCTGCACGAGGAACACAAGGTGCATGGCGTCACGGTGTTCCGCGGCGTGGCCGGCTTCGGCAGCAAGGGAGAGGTGCACGCGGACGACCTGCTGCGTCTGGGCGTGCATCTGCCGCTGGTGCTGGAATTCTTCGATGAACCCGAGGTGGTCGACGCCGTGCTGCCCCGCATCCAGGAGATGGTGCCGTCCGGGCACGTCGTCTACTGGGCCGCGCAATGCGGCTGCAACTGAATGGGTCCGTTTCCGTCTTGCGGTCCGGCGCTGCGCCGGACCGTCTTTTTCTTCTGTCCACGAGCGCGATGCGTGTCGCGACAGACCATGAATCCGAGCAAGCATGCCGTCGTCTGGATCGGCCACAACGACGCCCATGTGTTTTTCGTCGATCCAGAATCTCCCCCTCGATAGGGGTCGGCACCTTGCGCACGCCCCGGCCGACGTAACGCTTCGGGTCGCCATCGCGCAATTCCACCGCCTCGTTGCTGCCGGTGGACGCACCTGACGGCACCGCCACCGAAGCGCGCACGCCGGATTCCAGCGTGACGGTTGCCTTGACCGTGGGCGTGCCACGCGAGTCCAGGATTTCCAGGGCATTGATCACCAGGATGGTGGATTGTGACGCGCTCATTCTTTTTCCATTCGAAGGTCTGTGAAGCAGGTCCGGGTCGGCCAGTCAAGTGTTCAGCCCTCGGCCTCAGCGGGTACATGCGTGGCTTGCGATTGCGGCAAAGCCGCCTGCACCTTGCCTGCATATTGATAGCCGCGCGTGAAGGGGTAGACGCATTGCCGCGCGCGCAGCAGGTGGTCGCTGTCGAAACGGTCTTCGACCACGCCATCGGGGCGGCTGCCCAGGATCTGGAACAGCGAAATCCAGCCCTGCTCGAAACCCATGGCAGAGCCCGCGAGATACAGGCGGTAAGCGCGCAGAGTCTTCTCGGCGTTGTCGCCCAGCACCCGGCGGGCCTCGTCGAGGCGGTCCTCGAGCGCGTCCACCCAGTGCCACAGGGTCTTGGCGTAGTGCGGGCGCAGGCATTCCATGTCCAGCGGTTCCAGCCCGCCGCGGGTCATGGTCTCGGCCATCACGCTGACATGCACCAGTTGCCCGCCAGGGAAGATGTATTTCTCGATGAAATCGCCCATGCCGCCGGCGAGCTGGCTGTTGTCCACGCCGCCCGCAGTGATGCCGTGGTTCATCACCAGCCCGCCGGGCTTGAGCAGGCGACGGATCTTGCTGAAATACACGGGCAAATTGGGACGACCGACATGCTCGCACATGCCCACCGAGGCGACCTTGTCGAATGGCTGCGACTCGTCCACATCGCGGTAGTCCTGCAGCAGCATGCGCACCCGACCCTGCAAGCCTTTTTGCACGATCAGCCTGTTCACGTAGGCATGCTGATTCCTGGACAGGGTGATGCCGGTCGCGTCCACGCCGTAATGTTCTGCAGCCCACAGCAGCAGCCCACCCCAGCCCGCGCCGATGTCGATGAAACGCTCGCCCGGCCGCAGCATCAGCTTGGTGCAGATATGGTCGAGCTTGGCCTCCTGCGCCTGCGCCAGGGTCATCGCCGGGTCGGCGAAATACGCGCATGAATACACCCGGCGCGGGTCAAGCCACAGGGCGTAGAAATCGTCCGACACGTCGTAGTGATGCTGGATCTGCGCGGCGTCCCTCTCGCGGGTGTGGTGGCTGTGCTCCCACAGGGTGCGACGCAGGCCATGCCACAGCCGCGCGGTCGCAGCAGATGGCTCGTTGCGCGGGTCGTCATCGAGCAATACCGGTGCAATGCGCATCAGGTCGCGCAGATTGCCCAGAATATCGACCAAGCCCTCGACATAATCTTCTGCCAGCTTGCCAATCTGCCCGGTGGTGATGTGCCACAGCGCACGCTTGTCGCGCAGCCGCATTTCCACTTGCGCATCGCTGGGGCCGACCCGCTGCCCTCCCGGAAGCACCACACTGCAGGGCAAGGGAAGGTGAGACAGGCGCTCATCGACCTGACCCAGAATGGACGACGTGATGGAAGGCATGCGAATCTCCTTTCAGAATGTGGCAAGCGAACCCACGCTCACCTGCGCGCACAGGTGGACGAAGCAGGAACAACACAGGAAAGGTGAGAAACCGACATGGAACGATCCGGTGGATGCTGCGGCGACCAGACACGCTCGAATGTTGTGGATGCGATCATCCTCGACTCCCCCTGGTAGCGCGCAGACAGCAAGGCACTGCGCACATGAACGAGGTAGGAGTCATCAGCCCGGGGCGAGACCCCTGTCGGCAATTGAACGGCGAACTCCATCGCCGTCAGCATGGTTTCAATTTAAGTCACGAAACCCGCTGGGTCAATGCATTCGAGCGCCCGAATTGCATCGAATTGCAAGCGCACCTGACACGCAGAATGCAATGCCTCGGGCACTCAATACTTCTGCCGCGCCGGAATCACCCCGCGCACTCCGCCCAGCGGTTCCGCCATGTCGCCTGTGTAGCGCGGAATCAGGTGCAGATGCACATGAAAAATGCTCTGACCCGCGGCCTGCCCGCAGTTCACCCCCAGGTTGAAACCGTCGGGCCTGCGCTCGCGCAACAACAGTGCCCGGCCTTCGGCAGCCAGTTCAAGGAGCGCCTGCCGCTCCTGCGCAGTGCAGTCGAACCAGTCGGCCACATGCCGAAAGGGGATCAGCAGCAGATGGCCAGGGTTAACCGGCGTGCGGTCGTACACCGCAAAAGCCAGTTCGTTGCGCAACACCCAGGGCATGTCCTGGCAGAACGGACATGGCGTTGAATTCGCCGTGCTCATGTCAGACCGTGAAGATGCGCGGTGTCGTTGACCAGCTGCAGGCTCACCCTGCCCTGCGCATCCACGCTGAACAGGTTGAGACAGCAAGGCTTCTGCACGATGCGCCAGTAGGCCGACAACGGCAAATCGAGTGCCTGCAGCAGCAGCGCCCGGTTCACGCTGTCGTGCCCGACCAGCACCACGGCGTGATCGGCGTGGCGTTGCAGCAGCGCACGCAGGCCATCGGCAGTCCGCAGTGCAAGGTCCTGCAGCGACTCGCCGCCCGGAAAGCGCACCCATTGCGGCGCACTTTTCCATAGCGCGTAGGCCTGCGGGTCAGCCGCGCTCGCCTCATCGTGTGTTTTCCATTGCCATTGGCCGACATCGAGGTCATTGATCCCGTCCAGAACCTGCGCGCTCAGGCTGCAGGCCGCGGCGATTTCGGCGCCGGTGTCACGGCATCGGCCCATTGGGCTGGTGTAGATTGCCTGCGGTGCAAACTCGGCGGCGATGCGCGCGGCCACTGCCTTGGCCTGCCGCCGCCCCAGTGGGGTGAGCTCCAGCTCCATGCGGCCGCGAAAGCGCTCGGGATGAATGCCCTCGACCTCGCCGTGTCGCGTCAGGATGATCTGCATGAAGCGCTCCTTGTCTGTGGCGGCCCTGCATCCAGCAGGGCTCTGCACAAACATTACGCAGCGGTCATGCCGGAATCAAGCCAGACTGTGCAACGTGACGTTCCAGTTCAGCCGCGCCCATTCGGAGGCTTCCTGCCGCAGGCTGTATTCGGTCAGCGGGTTGGCCTTGAGCCACGGCTCGGGCGCCAGGATGTCCATCGCGGGCCGCGCACCCGGCAGGCTGACACCGGTGGCCTGGTAGCGCAGCCGCAACCCGTCCAGGTCGACTGCGGTACGGTTGCGCGCCAGAATGACCGCCAGCCGCAGGGCCATCACCGCATCGAGATCGAGGCTCTCCAGATCGGTCGCGCTGAGCTTTTTCAGCTTGCCGGTGTGCGCCAGCACGAGTTGCGCCAGCGCGGCCTGCTCTCCACGCGAAAACCCGGGCATGTCGGCATTCGCGGCGATGTAGGCCGAGTGCTTGTGATACGCGCTGTGCGAGATGGACAGACCGATCTCGTGCAGTTGCCCGGCCCAGCGCAGCAGGCGCTGCTCCGCCTCTGACGCATCGGGCCGCAGCTGTGCATAGAGCCGCAGCGCCACCTCACTCACCCGCTGCGCCTGCTGCGGATCGGCGCCGTAGCGCTGGATGAACTGCAGCGCGGTGACCTCGCGCATGTCCTGCGACTGCTCGCGCCCGAGCAGGTCGTACAGCACGCCCAGGCGCAGCGCGGCATCGGTCACTTCCATCGCGGTGATGCCCAGTTCTTCGAACACCCCGAGCATGATGGCCAGCCCGCCTGCCGCCACCGGCACGCGGTCCGGCTTCAGCCCGTCCATGCGCAGCTTGTTGAGATTGCCCGCGCGCACAAACACGCGGCGCAACTCGCGCAGACCTTGCAGGGTGATGTCACCCGGCTGGTCCGGCGGGTTGAGGCGGCTGCCGCCGATCATGTCGGCCAGCGCCCGGGCCGTGCCGCTGGAGCCCACCGCATGGCTCCAGCCATTGCGCTTGAAGTCGGCCGCGATGATCTGGATTTCCTTGCGCGCGGCAATCTCGGCGGCGCGCATGGTGGTCTCGTCCACCTGATTGCCGGGAAAGAAGCGCTGGCTCATGGACACGCAACCGATGTAGAGCGACTCCATCAACCCAGGCTCGTAGCCCTGGCCGATGATGAACTCGGTGGAGCCGCCGCCGATGTCGACCACCAGCCGCTTGCCCTGCACCACCGACACCGAATGCGCTGCGCCGATATAGACCAGCCGGGCCTCCTCGCGACCGGCGATGACCTCGATCGGAAAGCCCAGCGCCAGTTGCGCCCGCTGCAGAAACTGCGGCGCGTTCTTGGCCACGCGCACCGTGTTGGTGGCCACGGCGCGCACCCGGTCCGGGTGAAACTGGCGCAGCCGCTCGCCAAAGCGCTGCAGGGTTTGCAGGGCGATCTGCTGCGAGGCTTCGGAGAGGTATTTCTTGTCATCAAGCCCCGCCGCAAGGCGCACCGGCTCGCGCAGCGAGTCGATGGGATAGACCTGCACCCCGGCGGCGCTGTCCTGCGCGCGGCCGATGAGCATGCGAAAGCTGTTCGACCCCAGATCGACCGCGGCGAGATGTTGATTCAATAGAGTGGGCATAAGTGGATTGAACGTCCGTTTGATGACATGCATTTGAACGTTGTCATCAAGGTTTCATCGTCAGCCAGCATTCTCGCTCGGATTGCCGTCTGCACTGGCAAAATGCCAGCTGTTTCTTGCCAGAACCCTTCATGTCCCATCCAGACTCTCCTCCCCGCCTGCTCAACCGTGAACTCGGCACGCTCGAATTCAACCGTCGCGTGCTGTTCCAGGCGCTCGACGACACCAATCCCCTGCTCGAGCGCCTGCGCTTTCTCAGCATCGTGTCGAGCAATATGGACGAGTTTTTCGAAACCCGCGTGGCCACGCTGCAGGACATGCTCGAAGCCGACCCCAGCGCGCGCACTCCCGACGGCATGCTGGTGCGCGACGCCCTGGCCGAGATTTCCACACGCGCGCACGCCCTGATCGCCGATCAGTACCGCGTGCTGCAGCAGGCCGTGCTGCCCGCACTCGACGCACAGGGCATCCGTCTCTACCGGCTGTCCGACTGGACCGACGCGCAACGCGCCTGGGCGCAGCATTATTTCGAGACCGAAGTCTCTCCGCTGCTCACGCCCATCGGCCTCGATCCTGCGCACCCCTTCCCGCGCGTGATCAACAAGAACCTGGTCTTTGCGGTGCAGTTGGAAGGCACCGACGCCTTTGGCCGCAATATCGAACTCGGCGTGGTGCAGACCCCACGCACCCTGCCGCGCGTCGTTCCCCTGCCGCCCGAGCTGTGCGATGCGCGCTACGGCTTCATGCTGCTGTCGTCGTGCATGCAGGCGTTTGCCGGGCAGCTGTTTCCGGGGCTGGAGGTGCGCGGCGTGCATCAGTTCCGCGTCACCCGCAACAGCGAGCTGTTCATTGACGACGACGACATCACCAATCTGCGTGCGGCGCTGCAGGGCGAGTTGCGTGCCCGGCACTTTGGCGACGCGGTGCGGCTCGAAGTGGCTGCGGATTGCCCGCATGCGGTCATTGACCGGCTGCTGCGCGAAAACAATATCCTGCCGCAAGACTGCTACCGCGTGGACGGCCCGGTGAACATGGTGCGGCTGCAGGAGATTCTGGACTCGGTCAACGAACCGCAGCTTCTGTTCCCGCCCTATCTGCCTGCCCTGCCCGCCAACTGGCCGGGGGTCGACGCCGAAATTTTCGACCTGATCCGCACGCGCGATCTGCTGCTGCACCACCCGTACGACTCCTTTGCTCCCGTGGTCGATCTGGTCCGCACGGCCGCGCGCGACCCTGCCGTCGTCGCCATCAAGCAGACCATCTACCGTACCGGCGGCAATTCCGAGCTGATGGACGCACTCATCGAAGCCGCGCGCAACGGCAAGGAAGTGACCGTGGTGCTCGAACTCATGGCGCGGCTCGATGAAGAGACCAACATCAACTGGTCGTCGCGCCTCGAAGCCGCCGGCGCGCATGTGGTGTTCGGCGTGGTCGGCTTCAAATGCCACGCCAAGATGCTGCTCATCGTGCGTCGCGAAACCCGGGAAGACAACGGCCGCAAGATGCTGCGCATGTATGCCCACCTGGGCACCGGCAACTATCACGCCCGCACCGCGCGGCTCTACACCGACTTCGGTCTGATGACGGCCAACCCTGAAATCTGCGAAGACGCGCGCCGCGTGTTCCTGCAGATCACCGGCTCCAGCCAGGTGCAACAACTGCGGCGGCTCTGGCAGTCGCCGTTCACCCTGCTCGACAACGTGCTCGCCGCGATCGCGCGCGAGGCCAACCATGCGCGCAATGGCAAGCCAGCGCGCGTCTGGGCGCGGGTCAATGCCCTGCTGGAGCCCACCGTGATCGAGGCGCTCTACGCGGCGTCACAAGCCGGGGTGGAAATCCGCCTGCTGGTGCGCGGGGCGTGCATGCTGCGTCCGGGCGTGGAGGGACTGTCCGACAACATCCGCGTGCGCTCGACCATCGGCCGGTTTCTGGAACATTCCCGAGTGTTCTACTTCCACAACGGCGGCGATGCCGAGGTCTACATCTCCTCGGCCGACTGGATGGAACGCAATCTGCGCCGCCGTGTGGAAATTGCCGTGCCGCTGCTCGACAACAAGATCAAGGCGCAGGTCATCCGTGAAGGTCTGCGCATGCAATGGCAGCACCCCGGCAATGCCTGGGAGATGGACAGCGACGGCAACTATCACCGTCCGCGCGGCTCACGCAGCCGCCTGAGCTGCCACCAGGTGCTCATGCATTCGCGGCTGGGCGGAAAAAACTAGGCGGCCTTCAACGACTCGCTGGGCGCCTGGGATGAAGCTGCTGCCAGCCGCGCAGCGGGAAAGCGCACCACGAAGCGGCTGCCCTTGCCCGGAATGCTGTGCACCAGCAATTCGGCCTGGTGACGCAGCAGCACATGCTTGGCGATCGCCAGGCCCAGGCCGGTGCCGCCAGACTCGCGCGAGCGCCCGCGATCGACGCGGTAGAAGCGCTCGGTCAGCCGCGGAATATGCTCTGCCGCAATGCCGATGCCGGTGTCGGTCACGCTGAACTCGGCGTATTTCGGCTGGGCGTCTTCAAACACCGCATCCCACTCCAGCCGGATGGTGCCGCCCTCGGGGGTATAGCGCACGGCATTGCTCACCAGATTGGACAACGCGGAATGCAGTTCCTGCGGGCTGCCGCGCACCCCAAGATCGGTCCGAACGTCCACAGAGATCTGGTGCCGTCCACCAGACAGGGCCAGCGCCTCGTTCTTGTATTGCGCCATCATCGGCACCATCTCGATGACCTGCTCGGTCGGCGGGTAGGGGTCGCCTTCCAGCCGCGCCAACGCCAGCAGATCGTCCACCAGATGCCGCATGCGGTCGGACTGGGCCTGCATCATGTCGAGCACACGCTGGCGCTGCGCGTCATCCAGCGGCATGTCGCGCATGGTCTCGACAAATCCGCCGAGCACGGTCAGCGGCGTCTTGATCTCGTGCGACACATTGGCCACGAAATCGCGTCGCATCGCCTCGGTGCGCTCCAGCTGGGTGATGTCTTGCGACAGCAAGAGCTTTTGCCGGTCGCCATACGGAAAGATCTGCACGCTCAGCGTGAATTGCCCGCGCCCGCCGGCACGGTGCATGTGCAGCGGTTCGTGATACTGCTGCGCCTGCAGATAGGCCACGAACTCCGGGTTGCGGATGAGATGCACGGCGTGCTGCCGCAGGTCGCGCTGCGCGTCCAGTCCGAAGTGATGTGCCGCCGTGGCGTTGCACCAATCGATCTGGTCGTTCTCGTCGAGCAGGATGACGCCATTGGGCGAGACCTGCAGCGCCTCGATGAAACGCTCCAGCTTCGACTCCTCATAGCGCAGCCGCACCGTCCACAGACGCAACTGGCGCGACGCACGATAAAACACCTCGGCCCAGGCGCCGGTGCCGTTGGGTACCGGCGTGGCCTCGGGCGCCTTGAGCCAACGGATCAGACGGGACAGCGCCAGCGAATCACGCAGCACCGCGCCGACGAGAACCAGCAGCGCAGCAGCCATCGCGCCGAGATCACCGCCCAGAAGGCCACCTGCTGTTGCGGCCAGCACGACGAGCAGCAGAATGATGGTCAGACGCCAGACGACAGAGATCATGTTGAGGCACGCAACAGGCTGCAGTCAGATGCAAAGACCGCTCCGAACCCCATTGTCAGACGTGCGACGCAAAGCCTGTGCAGTCCGGGACGGCGCAATTTCAAGCGGCAGAAGCCTGCACTGTGCGGTTTTGCGCAGTGAAACGGTAGCCGGCTCCACGCACGGTCTCCACCATGTCGGAACAGTTCACGGGCGACAGTGCCTCCCGCAGACGCTTGATGTGCACATCCACCGTGCGTTCTTCGATGAACACATGATCGCCCCAGACCTTGTCGAGCAGCGCGCCGCGGCTGTGCACCCGCTCGGGATGGGCCATCAGGTAGTGCAGCAATTTGAACTCCGTGGGCCCCAGCCGGATTTCGAGCGGATCGGCGCCAGCCCTCTTGAACAGCGCCCGACGGCTGGAGGGATCGACAGACAGACCACCCACCTCCACCTGCTCGTCGGTGAGCTGCGGCGCGCGACGGCGCAGCACCGCGCGGATGCGGGCCAACAGTTCCTTGGGTGAAAACGGCTTGGTGATGTAGTCGTCTGCCCCGGAATCCAGGCCCTGCACCTTGTCGCCCTCTTCGCTGCGCGCGGTGAGCAGGATGATGGGGATGCCCTTGGTGCGCGCATCGGCACGCAGTGCCCGCGCCAGCGCCACGCCCGACATGCCCGGCAGCATCCAGTCGATCAGCAGCACATCGGGCAGCACGTCGCGGATCACGCGCAATGCCTCCTCGGCGCTGCCCGCCCGGATGGGGCAATGCCCCGCGTGCTGCAGGTTCATTGCCAGCAGTTCGGCAATGGCGGGCTCGTCTTCAACGATCAGGATGTTGCTGGACAGACTCATGATGCGGGTGCTCTCGGGAACTGGGGCGTGGATCAGAGCGATCCGGCCACTTCGCGGAACGCTTCCTTGTTGTGACGCACGTCCGTGCCGCGCACGATGTAGATCACGAACTCGGCAATGCCCTTGGCATGGTCGCCAATGCGCTCGATGGCCTTGGCCACGAACATCAGGTCGAGCATGGTGGAAATGGCGCGCGGGTCTTCCATCACATAGGTGATGACCTTGCGGGTGAAGCCGTCGAACTCGTCGTCGATCTTGCTGTCGGATTCGACAATTTCCACCGCGGCCTTTTCGTCCAGGCGGGCGAAGCTGTCGAGCGAGCGACGCAGTTGATCGATCGCCAGGTCGGCGGCATGCTGCAGATCGCTGATGCCCATGGAAACCGATGTGCCCGACTCGGAAATGTCTCGGGCCATGCGCGCAATGCGCGCCGCCTCGTCGCCGGCGCGTTCCAGATTGGTGATGGTCTTGGAAATGGCCACCAGCAGACGCAGATCACGTGCTGTGGGCTGGCGTTTGGCGATGATCTGGGTGATGTCGGCGTCGATGTCGACTTCCATCTGATTCACGCGCTTTTCCACCTGCAGCACATTGCGCGCCGCTTCGCCGTCGAGATGGCGCAAGGCATAGATGGCTTGCGCCAGTTGCGACTCGACCTGCCCGCCCATTTCGAGCACGCGGGTGGAGACAGCGTTGATTTCGGTGTCGAACTGGGTTGAAAGATGCGGCTTGTTTTCCATGAAAAGCTCCTTTTGATCATTCTCAGTTGGCGATCTGTGATCACACGCCACAATCAGCCAAAACGACCCGTGATGTAATCTTCGGTCTCTTGTTTTTTTGGCTTCAGGAAAATCTGATCCGTCGCGCCGAATTCGATCAGTTCACCCAAATACATATAGGCGGTGAAATCGGACACGCGCGCGGCCTGCTGCATGTTATGGGTCACAATCACAACGGTGTAATCCTTTTTCAATTCCGTCACCAGTTCCTCTACCTTTGCCGTGGAGAGCGGATCGAGCGCAGATGTCGGCTCGTCCAGCAACAGGATTTCCGGGCGAATGGCGATCCCACGCGCAATGCACAAGCGCTGCTGCTGACCGCCCGATAATCCCATTCCGCTCTGTTGCAATTTATCCTTGACCTCATTCCACAGCCCGGCCTTGGTCAGACTGGCTTCAACGCGTTCATCCATCTCGGAGCGCGAGAGCTTTTCGTAGAGGCGAATGCCGAAGGCGATGTTTTCGTAAATCGACATCGGAAACGGTGTTGGTTTTTGAAACACCATGCCGATCTTAGCCCGAATCAAGGACACATTTTTCTTGCTGGTCAGGATGTTTTCACCATCGATATTGATCTCCCCCTCGGCACGTTGCTCCGGGTAGAGCTCATACATGCGGTTGAACATTCGCAACAGCGTCGATTTTCCGCAGCCAGAAGGACCGATGAATGCGGTCACCTGACCTTGCGGGATATCGAGATGAACATCTTTGATGGCCTTGAATTTTCCGTAGAAAAAATTCAGGTTCCTGGTTTGAATCTTGATTGGATGATCGGCAGCACCCGCTTGCGAGGACTGACGAACCGAGACAGCAGGAGGTCGGGAGGTAGCAGTTTGAGTTTCCATCTTGCAGGCACCAGATAATTGATCACATTCAGAAAATTGATTGATGCTCAGCTTTTTCCACCGCCACGGCGCAGTAGCCAACGCGAACCGATGCTGAGGACAAGAATGAATACGACAGCAATAAACGCACCTGCCCATGCCATTTGCTGCCAGTTTGCATAGGGGCTCATGGCAAATTGGAAGATGACAACCGGAAGATTTGCCATCGGATGCCAGATATCTGAGCTGAAGTATTGATTGTTCAGCGCCGTGAACAACAATGGAGCCGTCTCCCCACTAATGCGTGCAATACCCAGAATCACCCCGGTCAGTATGCCAGTAGAAGCTGCCTTCCAGGTAATTTTTGTCACCATTTTCCAATACGGTGTGCCCAGGG
>JAGDVQ010000069.1:1632-2959 GCA_023255715.1 Thiomonas sp. | reverse complement strand
GAAGCTGCCTTCCAGGTAATTTTTGTCACCATTTTCCAATACGGTGTGCCCAGGGCGATTGCGGCCTCACGCAATGATCCTGGGACGAGACGCAGCATTTCATCCGTTGTGCGCACGACCACCGGAATCAAAATCAGCGCGAGGGCAACACCCCCGGAAAATGCAGAAAAATGACCGAGAGGATCAACCAGAATCGCGTAGGCAAACAAACCAATCACAATGGATGGCGCGCTCAGCAAAATATCGTTGAGAAAACGCACAACACCGCCAATCTTGCGTTTGACCGCAAACTCTCCAAGCCACGTTCCGGCAAGGATGCCGATCGGCGTGCCAATCACAACAGCAATTGCCAGAAGAACAATGCTGCCAACAAAGGCGTTGCGCAAGCCGCCGCCTTCAGCACCTGGAGGTGGAGTATCCTGTGTAAATAAATGGAGGTTCAGAGCAGGAAGACCATAGCGAATGGTTGTCCAAAGAATCCAAACCACCCAGAAAATTCCAAAAATCGTCATCAAAACTGCGATGAACATGTTGATCTTGTTGATCAACTGGCGGCGCAAATACAGTGAGTTCATGATTTCTTGCCTTCCTGTGTCGCCTCTAGACGCAACAGCAACAGTTTGGCCAGTGCAAGCACGATCACTGTGATGACGAACAGCACGAGGCCGAGCGCAAGCAACGACGATTTATACAGGCTGGTTGTGGCTTCAGTGAACTCGTTGGCAATCACCGAAGCAATCGAAGCGCCGGGCATCAGCAGGCTCGCGCTGAGATTGTTCGCATTACCGATGATGAAGGTCACTGCCATGGTTTCACCGAGCGCGCGCCCTAGCCCGAGAAAAATGCCGCCAGTCACCGCAGTTCGGGTATATGGCAAAATGACATTGCGGGCGACCTCCCAGGTTGTTGCGCCAAGCGCATAAGCCGATTCCTTGAGGGCGGGTGGCGTAATGAGAAACACATCTCGCATGATGGACGCGATGAAGGGAATCACCATGATGGCAAGCACAATGCCGGCCGTCAGCATGCCGATACCCATAGGGGGGCCCTGAAACAAAACACCAATGCCTGGAATCGCGCCCAAATGATCATTGATCCATGGCTCGATATTTCCGAACCATGGTGCGAAAACCAGCAAACCCCACATGCCGTAAATGATGCTGGGAATGGCGGCCAACAATTCGATCACCGCCGAAACCGGCCCACGCAGCCAATTCGGTGACAATTCGGAAATGAAGAGTGCAATACCGAAACTCACAGGCACTGCGATCAACATCGCGATCGCAGAACTCACCAGTGTGCCAATAATGAATACCAGCGCACCAAA
>JAGDVQ010000069.1:0-1532 GCA_023255715.1 Thiomonas sp. | reverse complement strand
ACATCGCGATCGCAGAACTCACCAGTGTGCCAATAATGAATACCAGCGCACCAAATTCATTGGTGACTGGGTCCCAGGTCGTGGTGACAAGAAATTTCCACCCGAAGGTATGCAGCGCCTGCCACCCCTCAACGATCAGAGAAATCATGACGGCAAGCAATGTGACCGCCACAATCAGGGCGACCAAGCCCGTCCCCTTGCGGAACAAAAAATCCGCAAACGAAGAACCGGCCTTCGTTGCGGACTTTTGCTCCGAAGCGTCTTTGTCAAGCGATTGGCTTGCTACAGCTCCGGATGCACTCATGTCAATTCACCTGTTGATCGATCAAATACCGAGGTTGGTTTTCCAATAGGTCTTGATCACATCCACCGTGCTCTTCGGCAGCGGCCCGAAAGAAATCGACTCTGCCATGGACTGGCCATTCTCGAAGCCCCACAGGAAAAACTTGGTGACTTCTTCGTTGGTTGCCTTGGGCGCCTTCTTGCTCAGGATCTGCCAGGTGCAGCCGGAAATTGGCCATGTATCCGGGCCGGTGTGGTCGGTCAGGATGACGTAGAAATCCTTTGCCTTGTTGAAATCCACATGCGCGGCTGCGTCCTGGAAGCCCTTGAGGCTGGGGCTGACAACCTTGCCGTCACGGTTGACCATGCGGGCATAGTTGAGCTTGTTCTCGAGGATGTAGGCATATTCCACATAGCCGATGGAGCCGGGAATGCGCTGCACATAGGCTGCCACGCCTTCGTTGCCCTTACCGCCCACGCCTGTCGGCCAGTTCAGCGAGGTGTTGGCACCGACTTTTTCCTTCCACTCGGGGCTGACCTTGGATAGGTAGTCGGCAAACGTGAAGGTGGTGCCTGAGCCGTCGGAGCGGTGCACCACGGTGATGTTCATGTCAGGCAGCTTGACGCCAGGATTGAGCTTGGCGATTGCCGGATCATTCCACTTCTTGATCTTGCCCAGGTAAATGTCAGCAACGACCGGGCCGCTGAGGATGAGTTCACCCGGCTTGATGCCCGGCAGGTTCATCACCAGATCTTCGCCCGCAACAGCGGTGGGAAACTGAATCAGGCCTTCCTTTTCGAGCTCTTCCGGCTTGAGCGGCATGTCGCTGGCACCGAAGGCCACGGTTCCGGCCTTGATCTGGGCAATGCCCCCGCCCGAGCCGATGGACTGATAGTTGACCTTGTTGCCGGTTTGCTTTTCGTAGGCGGCAGACCACTTGGCGACCAGCGGATACACCCAGGTGCTTCCCGCACCAGTCAGGCTCACACCGGCGAATGCGGAGGTGATGGCACCAGTTCCAAAAACACCCGCCACTGCGACAGCAGCGGCAGCCTTCGCGAACGATCGACGATTAATTTTCATGAAAAACTCTCCTTGGGATGGACGTGCAGTTCCGAGCACGTTGCCATCCTAGGAAGGCATTATGACGATAACGTGACAGTGTCATCTTTGCGAGGGCGCAAAGATCGGAGCATCACACCCTTATGAACCGACCAGCGCCACTCTCAGCGCATCGGCATGACGCTGC
>JAGDVQ010000116.1 GCA_023255715.1 Thiomonas sp. | reverse complement strand
GCGCGACCCATCCTTTGCTGGTATCCAGGCCGAAACCGGCGCTGATACTATCGCCAACGATCAGGACTGTACCCGCCGCTGCGTTCTGGGCCATGCACATCAAGGCCAGGCCAGCACTCAAAAACCACATTCGCATTGGATTCTCCATGGGCGCAAGCATTCTCACCGCGCGAAACCTTAGCAAAGTGGTTCCCAGCGCGGAAGGTGAACTGACTATCCTGCACGAACTGAGCCTGGAACTGAACAAGGGCGACAGCCTCGCCATCGTCGGCGCCTCCGGTTCCGGAAAATCCACCCTGGCGCGGGACGTGCTGCTGCCCGCGCTGCGTCAGCGCCTTGGCGGCGATCGCTCCGATCTGACGAGTGCCGCCGACCTCACCGGGTGGGAAGGCCTGGAGCGCGTGCTCGAAGTCGATCAGGCGCCCATCGGCAAGACGCCGCGCTCGTGCGCCGCGACCTATCTGGGCATCTGGGATGCGATCCGCCAGCTGTTTGCCGACACCGAAGAGGCCCGCGTTCGCGGCTACACCGCCAGCCGGTTCTCCTTCAACACCGGTCCCGGCCGCTGTCCGACCTGCGAAGGGCAGGGCGCGGTGAAGGTGGCGATGAACTTCCTGCCCGATGTCACCGTGCCCTGCACCGACTGCAACGGACTGCGGTTCAACCCGGAAACCCTGGCCGTGCGTCTGCGTGGCCGCAACGCCGGTGAGGTGTTGCAGATGGAAGTGGATGAAGCCGTGGAGTTTTTCGGCGCGCACCGCAAGCTGCACCACGCCCTGCAACTGTTGCAGGACGTGGGCCTGGGCTATCTGCAGCTTGGCCAGCCCAGCCCGTTTCTGTCGGGCGGCGAGGCGCAGCGCATCAAGCTGGTCACCGAACTCGCCACCGCCGGAAGCCGGCCCACGGTGTATGTGCTGGACGAACCCACGGTGGGTCTGCACAAGACCGATACCGAAAAGCTGATCCACGTGCTGCACCGGCTCACCGACAGCGGCCACACCGTGGTGGTGATCGAACACGACCTCGACATGATGGCCAACGCCGACTGGCTGATCGACCTCGGCCCCGAAGGAGGCAAGGGCGGAGGGCGGCTGGTGAAACAAGGCACGGTCAAGGATTTCCTGCAAGCGGGCGCTGCGGGCCACACCGCGCAGGCCCTGCGTGACGCCTGGGCACAGCACGCCGCTGGCGGGCAGCAACCGACCATCTGAGCAGTCTTATGTCATATACAAGACTGTTTCAGTCCGGCGTTGCAGCGGCATAGAATGCGCGGGTTACACCTTCAGGAGACCCCTCATGGACCAGCACATCCGCATTCCCGCCGGAGAAAAAATCACGGTCAACCCGGACTTTTCGCTCAACGTTCCCGATCACCCCATCATCCCCTACATCGAGGGCGACGGTACGGGCTTCGACATCACCCCGGTGATGATCAAGGTGGTCGATGCGGCGGTCGAAAAGGCCTACGGCGGCAAGCGCAAGATCGCCTGGATGGAAATTTTCGCGGGGGAAAAAGCCACCCGCGTCTACGGCCCGGACGTCTGGCTGCCTGAAATCACCCTGCAGATCCTCAAGGACTATGTGGTGTCGATCAAAGGTCCGCTCACCACACCCGTGGGCGGCGGCATCCGCTCGCTCAACGTGGCGCTGCGGCAGGAACTCGACCTGTATGTCTGCCTGCGCCCGGTGCGCTACTTTCAGGGCGTGCCCTCGCCGGTGAAGCAGCCGGAAAAGACCAACATGGTCATCTTCCGCGAGAACTCGGAAGACATCTACGCCGGGATCGAATGGGCGGCCGAGTCGGACGGTGCGAAGAAGGTGGTGCATTTCCTCATCAACGAGATGGGGGTGAAGAAAATCCGCTTCCCCGACACCTCGGGCATCGGCATCAAGCCGGTGTCGCGCCAGGGCACCGAGCGGCTGGTGCGCAAGGCCATGCAATACGCGATCGACAACGACCGCAGGTCCGTCACCCTGGTGCACAAGGGCAACATCATGAAGTTCACCGAAGGCGCCTTCCGCGACTGGGGCTATGGCCTGGCGCAGAAGGAATTCGGTGCCCAGTTGCTCGACGGCGGGCCGTGGATGACCTTCAAGAACCCCAGGACCGGGCGCGATATCGTGGTCAAGGACATGATCGCTGATGCGTTCCTGCAGCAAATCCTGCTGCGCCCTGAGGAATATGACGTGATCGCCACGCTCAACCTCAACGGGGACTACATCTCCGACGCGCTCGCCGCGCAGGTGGGCGGCATCGGCATCGCACCGGGGGCGAACCTGTCCGACAGCGTGGCCATGTTCGAGGCGACCCACGGCACCGCACCCAAATACGCCGGCAAGGACTATGTCAACCCCGGCTCGGAAATCCTCTCGGCCGAGATGATGCTGCGTCACATGGGGTGGTTCGAGGCGGCAGACCGCATCATTGCCAGCATGGAAAAATCCATCCTGTCCAAACAGGTGACCTACGACTTCGCCCGCCTGCTGCCCGGCGCCACACAGGTGAGCTGCTCCGGCTTTGGCCAGGTGATGATCGACCACATGTGAGTTCGAGCCTGCCGAGCTCCGCGTACTCTCATGGAGACAGGGCCGCCCCAAGTTTCCTTGACCCCCACGGGGGGCGGGACGGCGAGCCGACCCAGGGGGTGCTCAAAAAGAAGACCGCCATGTGCGGTCTTTTTTCCTGGACGAACCGTCTGCGGAAACACCCCCTCTTGCAATCCAGAAAGCCCCCCGCAAATGCATGGCTCGGCACCTGCCTGTCCCAACCTGCGACGCCCTGCGGAATTACCCTCGGAAGCAGACAGACAACAGCAGACCTCCCTACAATTTTGCTCATGGCTGCATCCAATCCAACCCCTCCAGATGACGGCGGCGCTGTCGTCGTTGAACGCCAGACGCTGCGGCTGAAGCCGCCGTCGATGTATCAGGTCATCCTGCTCAACGACAACTTCACGCCCATGGAATTCGTGGTTGTCGTGATTCAGCACTTTTTCAATAAAGACCGCGAAACGGCGACGCAAATCATGTTAAAAGTGCACCAGGATGGACGCGGCGTTTGCGGGGTCTATACCCGCGACATCGCGGCCACCAAGGTGGAGCAGGTGATCGGTGCGGCCCGTCAGGCCGGTCACCCCTTGCAGTGTGTGATGGAAGCCATTTAGGAGGCTCGTGATGATTGCGCAAGAACTGGAAGTCAGCCTGCACATGGCTTTTGTCGAGGCGCGCCAACAGCGCCACGAATTCATTACCGTCGAGCATCTGCTGCTTGCACTGCTCGACAACCCCTCTGCTGCCGAGGTGCTGCGCGCGTGTTCGGCCAATCTGGACGACCTGCGCAAGAGTCTCACCGCGTTCATCAAGGAAAACACCCCCATCGTGCCGGGCTCGGACGATGTGGACACCCAGCCCACGCTGGGTTTCCAGCGGGTGATCCAGCGCGCCATCATGCATGTGCAATCCACCTCCAACGGCAAGAAAGAGGTGACCGGCGCCAATGTGCTGGTGGCCATCTTCAGCGAAAAGGATTCGCACGCCGTCTATTACCTGCACCAGCAGGGCGTCACGCGGCTGGATGTGGTGAACTTTCTCTCGCATGGCATCCGCAAGTCCGAGCCGGTGGAGCCGGCCAAGTCGGCCTCGTCGCCCAGTGATGATGCGGATGAGAAAGAGGGCAAGGAATCACCGCTCGACCAGTTCACGCAGAACCTCAATCTGCTGGCGCAGCAAGGCAAGATCGATCCGCTCATCGGCCGGGAGCATGAGGTGGAGCGTGTGATCCAGGTTCTGTGCCGTCGCCGCAAGAACAACCCGCTGCTGGTGGGAGAGGCTGGCGTGGGCAAGACCGCCATTGCCGAGGGCCTGGCCTGGCGCATCACTCAGGGGCAGGTGCCTGCCATTCTCGAGAACGCCGTGGTCTATTCACTCGACATGGGCGCGTTGCTGGCTGGCACCAAGTACCGGGGTGACTTTGAGCAGCGACTGAAGGCCGTGCTCAAGCAACTCAGGGAAAAGCCGCACGCGGTGCTGTTCATCGACGAGATTCACACCCTCATCGGCGCAGGATCGGCCTCGGGCGGCACGCTCGATGCCAGCAATCTGCTCAAACCCGCGTTGTCTTCGGGGCAGTTGCGGTGCATCGGCGCCACCACCTTCACCGAGTATCGTGGCATTTTCGAAAAAGACGCCGCGCTGTCGCGCCGCTTCCAGAAGATCGACGTGGTCGAGCCCAGTGTGCAGCAGACCGTTGAAATCCTGCGCGGCCTCAAGTCGCGGTTTGAAGAGCATCACGGGGTGAAGTATTCACCCGGTGCGCTGTCTGCTGCGGCCGAACTCTCCGCCAAGTACATCAACGACCGCCACCTGCCCGATAAGGCCATCGACGTCATCGACGAGGCTGGTGCGGCGCAGCGCATTCTGCCCAAGAGCAAGCAGAAGAAGACCATCGGCAAGATCGAGATCGAGGAAATCATCTCCAAGATCGCCCGCGTGCCGGTGCACAGCGTGACCACCGACGACCGCTCCAAGCTCAGGAATCTCGACCGCGATCTGAAAAACGTCGTGTTTGGACAAGAAGCTGCCATCGACGCGCTGGCCGCCGCCATCAAGATGGCCCGTTCCGGCCTGGGCAAGCCTGACAAGCCCATCGGCGCCTTCCTGTTCAGCGGCCCGACTGGCGTCGGCAAAACCGAGGTCGCCAAGCAGCTCGCGTTCACCCTGGGCGTCGATCTCATCCGCTTCGACATGTCCGAGTACATGGAGCGGCACACCGTATCGCGCCTGATCGGCGCGCCGCCGGGCTATGTGGGCTTCGACCAGGGCGGCCTGCTCACCGAGGCCGTGACCAAGAAGCCGCATGCCGTGCTGCTTCTCGATGAAATCGAGAAAGCGCATCCCGATGTGTTCAACGTGCTGCTGCAGGTCATGGACAACGGCACCCTCACCGACAACAACGGGCGCAAGGCCGATTTCCGCAACATCATTCTGATCATGACCACGAATGCCGGTGCGGAAGCCATGCAGAAATCCACCATCGGCTTCACGACCAAGCGCGAGCAGGGCGACGAGATGGCCGATATCAAGCGGCTGTTCACTCCGGAGTTCCGCAACCGGCTCGATGCAACCATCAGCTTCAAGCCGCTGGACGAAACCATCATCCTGCGCGTGGTCGACAAGTTCCTGCTCCAGCTCGAAGGACAGCTGGCCGAGAAGAAGGTGGACATCACGTTCTCCGACGCCCTGCGCAAGCATTTGGCCAAGGCCGGGTTCGACCCGCTCATGGGCGCCCGTCCGATGCAGCGTCTCATCCAGGACACCCTGCGCCGCGCGCTGGCCGACGAACTCCTGTTCGGCCGTCTGGTCGATGGCGGCCGGGTGTCGGTCGATATCGACGAAACTGCAGCCGAGAAAGAGAAGATCAAGCTCGACATCACCCCGCCCGAACCACGGGCGAAGAGGAAAGAGGCAGAAGACGCCGCAGTGTGAGGGTTGTTTGTGCCGATTGAATTTGACGCGAGTCAAATTTCATTCGGCACAGGCAAACCACGTTTCACCGCGTGAACAGGTCTGCATCCTCCCGCCTTGCGGCGTGGGTTGTGCAGACCGTCTCCAGGCCGTAGGCCGCTGATGCGCATCCAATCGGGCAGGGCCAGTTCCATAGCCACGGCGCGGAGCCGTCATGCCGGGCTGCGCGCAACTGGGTTCAGCCGCTGTGGGCGCGCAGGTAGTCGATGGAGGCAGCGGTTTCGGCGCTCAGGCCCTGAGCGTTCTGCGACAGCAGGGCGTTCTCGATTTTCGTTGCCAGGGTCTTGCCCAGTTCCACGCCCCACTGGTCAAAGGGGTTGATGCCGTAGAGCCAGCCCTCAACGACGGTGCGGTGCTCGTACAGCGCCAGCAGAGCGCCCAGGTGATAGGCGCTCAGGCGTTCCATCCAGATGAAGGTGGAGGGGCGGCCCCCAGGGCAGGCGCGGTGGTGGGCGGCGCGCGCGGCGGCTTCCTGGCTCATGCCTTGCGACATGAGTTCGACCTGCCAGCTGGAGGCGTCCTTTCCGTTCCACAGCGCATCGGCCTGACCGAGCGCATTGGCCAGCAGCGCGAGGTGCTCGCGCAGATGTTTATGCCACGGATGCGCGACGGCGACGATTTCGTGGAACACCGGCACAGCCGCCTGGTGCAACAGCTGGAAATAGGTGTGCTGCACCGGAGTGCCCACGCCGCTGATCACCGCCGGGCCGCTGACGTGGACCGGCTGCATGCCGTCGGCGCTGGTGGATTTACCCAGCGATTCCATCAGCAGTTGCTGCAGGTACAGCGGCATGCGCGAGAAGGCATCGCCATACAGTCCGATGGACAGCAGCGGCAGACCGAATCGCACGCGGTAGGCGTGCGACAGCCCGGCCATGAGGCCCGGCGCGCTGCGCTCCAGCGGGGTGTTGAGGAAGTGGGCATCCATCGCATGCGCGCCGGCGTGGAGCTGGGTGACCGTCTCGCGGCCAAAGGCCAGCAGCAACACCATGCCGTGGGTACTCCACAACGAGAAGCGGCCACCGATCTCCGGCATGGAGCGGAAGATCTGATCGGCGGGCAGGCCAAAGCGCTGCAGCGCCAGCTCGGCGTTGGCGGTCAGCGCCACCAGCCGCTCGCGTGCCTTGTCGGCGCCGATCGCATCTCCGAGCCAGCGCTGGGCAATATCGGCGTTGCGCATCACTTCCTGGGTGCGGAAGGACTTGCTGTTGATGAGGATCCAGGTGCGTTCGGGAACTGCTGCAGCCAGCGCGGCGTCGATGGTGGCACCGTCGAGATTGGCCACCCAGTGCACACGGCAGCGGGGTGTCTGCAGCACCGACAGCGCGGTGTGGAGCGCGAGCATCGGGGTTTCGGAGCCGCCGGCGCCCAGGTGAATGATGTCCAGCCCCTGCGGTCCAGCTGCCTCGACCTGTGCATCGACCCAATCGGCCATGCGGGCGAATTCGCCGTGCAGAAAATCGGCTGCAGCCTGCGAGGGCGCGTCCATGCCCTGGCTGCCCAGACGCGACAGGACGTGCCAGGCTGGCCGGTTTTCGCTGCCGTTGAGCACCGTCTTGTTCACCAGATCCTGCGGCTTGTTGGGCAGCGCGGCGAGGGTCTTGAGCGCGGTGGCCAGCGCCTGTTCGCCGTGACGGGTGAACTCAAGCCGCAGGCCGGCGGTGTCGATGGTCTTGGGTGTGGGCATATGCGTTGAAAAGCCGTTGGGTTGACGTGACGGAAGAGGCTTCAGCTTAGCAAGGGCTTGGTGTGCCAGATCTGCTCGGCGTATTCGGCGATGGTGCGGTCGGAGGAGAACGGACCCATGCCGGCCACATTGGTGAGTGCCTTTTTCGCCCATTCATCGGGTTTGCGGTAGAGCGCATCGACCTTGCCCTGCGTGGCGATGTAGCTGGCATAGTCGGCCAGCAGCATGTAGTGGTCGCCCCAGTTGACCAGCAGGTCGTAGATGCTCTGGTAGCGATGCGGTTCCTCGGGGCTGAAGCGGCCATCGCGAATCGCGTCGAGCACGCGGGCGAGTTCCGGATTGCCGCTGACGATGGCCTGGGGCTGGTAGCCGGTCATGCGCAGGTCGGTCACTTCGCCTGCGGTCATGCCGAAGATGAAAATGTTGTCGGCGCCGACGTTTTCCTGGATTTCCACGTTCGCACCGTCGAGGGTGCCGATGGTCAGCGCGCCGTTGACGGCCAGTTTCATGTTGCCGGTGCCCGAGGCCTCGGTGCCCGCAGTGGAAATCTGCTCGGACAGATCGGCCGCGGGGATGATGACTTCGGCCGCGCTCACGCTGTAGTTTGGCACAAACACCACCTTGAGCAAGTCGCCCACGCGGTCGTCGTTGTTGATGGTCCTGGACACATCGTTGATGAGCTGGATGATGAGCTTGGCCATGTGATAGGCCGAGGCCGCCTTGCCGGCGAAGATCACCACGCGCGGCACGGTCACGCTGCCGGGCTGCTCGAGGATGCGCAGGTAGCGGGTGATGACGTGCAGCACATTGAGCAACTGGCGCTTGTATTCGTGGATGCGCTTGACCTGCACGTCGTACAGCGCGTCCACCGGAATGGTCATGTTGTGATGCGTTTTGAGCCACGCGGCGAACCGCACCTTGTTGCTGCGCTTGGCGGCCTGGAACCTGTGGATGAGTTGCGCGTCGCCCAGCATGGGGCGGAGCTTGGCCAGTTCGGACAGATCGCGTCGCCAATGGGCGCCAATCGTCTCGTCGAGCAGCGCGGCCAGCGGCGGATTGGCCAGCGCCAGCCAGCGGCGCTGGGTGATGCCGTTGGTCTTGTTGTTGAAGCGGTTGGGCCAGATCTTGGCGAAGTCGGCAAAGATGGACTGCTGCATCAGTTCGGAATGCAGCGCCGACACACCGTTGACCGAGTGGCTGGCGAGCACGGCCAGGTAGGCCATTCGGACCGAGCGCGTGCCCGATTCGTTGACCAGCGACACATGGCGCATCAGGTTCACGTCGTGCCCGTGCTTTTGCGTGAGGCGGGCGAGGAAGTAGGCGTTGATGTCGAGAATGATCTGCAGGTGGCGGGGCAGCACCCGGCCCAGCATGTCGATCGGCCAGGTTTCCAGCGCCTCCGACATGAGGGTGTGGTTGGTGTAGGAAAACACGCCCTGGCAAATGCGCCAGGCGTCATTGAACGGCAGGTGATGCACGTCGAGAAACAGGCGCATCAGTTCGGGGATGGACAGGACCGGATGGGTGTCGTTGAGGTGGATGGACACCTTGTCGGCGAACTGGTCGAAGGTGGTGTGCGTCTGCAGATAGCGACGCACCAGGTCCTGCACGCTGGCGCTGCAGAAAAAGTATTCCTGGTGCAGCCGCAGTTCGCGTCCGGCGTCGGTCGAGTCGTCGGGGTAGAGCACGCGCGAGACGTTTTCGGAGTGGTTCTTCTGCTCGACCGCGCCGAAATAATCACCGCGGTTGAAGGCGCCCAGATCGATCTCCTTGGTGGCCTTGGCCGACCACAGCCGCAGGGTGTTGGTGGTCGAGGTGTCATAGCCGGGAATGATGGTGTCGTAGGCCATGGCCTCGACATCATGCGTGTCCACCCAGCGGGCGCGGTCGCCTTCCTTGATGACATGGCCACCGAACTGCACGCGGTACACCACTTCAGGGCGTGGAAATTCCCAGGGGTTGCCGGCGGTGAGCCAGTAGTCGGGCGTCTCCACCTGGCGGCCATCGACAATGGTCTGGCGGAACATGCCGTAGTCGTAGCGGATGCCGTAGCCGGTGCCGGGAATGCCCAGCGTGGCCATGCTGTCGAGAAAGCAGGCCGCCAGTCGGCCCAGGCCGCCGTTGCCCAAGGCCGCGTCGGGTTCGAGGTCGGCAATGGCGTCCATGTCCACACCGAGTTCGGCCAGCGCGGCGCGCAGCGACTCCGTGAGTTTGAGCGCAATCAGGGCGTTGCTGAAGGCGCGGCCGATGAGAAACTCCATCGACATGTAGTAGACCTGCTTGGCGTCCTTGGTATTGCGCGTGTGCGTGGTGTCGAACCAGCGCTCCACCATCAGGTCGCGCACGGCATACGAGGCCGCGTGCAGCCAGTCGATCGGCTGGGCGGAGCCCGGATCTTTGCCGATCAGGAACATCAGCTTGTTGGAAATGGCGCGCTTGAGCGCTGCAACGTCGTGTGGCGGCGTGTCGTGGACGAAGGGGATGGCGGCGGCTTCGGGGATGGGCGGGTTGGGTTCGGGAGTCATGTTGATGCGCGAGAAAGATCGGGGAGGGCGGCGATGTACACCGCGCGGTAATGCTGGGCCGCTTGCGTCCAGCTGAAATTCTGATGCATGCCGGTTTGCCGCACCCGTGCCCAGGCGCGCGGCTGGCGGTACAGGGCCAGCGCGCGACGGACCGCATGACGGTAATCCGCCTCGGAAAAGTTAGCAAAAACGATGCCTGTTGCGGTCGCATCGTCCAGGGTGGCGAGATCGGCGTCGATCACGGTATCAGCCAGACCGCCCACGGCCCGCACCAGCGGCAGACTGCCATAGAGCAGCCCATACATCTGGGTCAGGCCACAGGGCTCGAAACGCGAGGGGACGAGGGTGATGTCGCTGCCGGCAAAGATGCGGTGGGCGAACGGCTCGTCGTAACCCACGCGCAGCGCCACGTGTCCCTTGTGCGACTGCGCGGCGTGGCGGAAGGCGTTTTCGAGCTCGTGATCGCCGCTGCCCAGCACCAGCAGTTGCCCGCCGCCCTGCACGATGGTCTCGATACCGGCGAGAACCAGATTGAGCCCTTTTTGCTCGGTGAGGCGACTGACCACGGTGAACAGCGGCGCGTCCTTGGTCACCTCCAGCTCGGCTTCGTCCTGCAGGGCGGCCTTGCATTTGGCCTTGCCGGCCAGATGATCGGCGGCGTAATGATGGGGAATGTGGATGTCGGTTGCGGGGTTCCACACCTGGGTGTCGACCGCGTTGAGAATGCCGGTCAGGTCGCTGCGGCGGGTCCGCAGCAGGCCGTCGAGGCCGAAGCCCTGCTCGGCGGTCTGGACTTCGCGTGCATAGGTGGGACTGACGGTGGTGATCTTGTCGGCGTAGAACAGCCCGGCCTTCATGAAGGAGATCTGGCCGTGAAATTCCAACCCGTCCACCTGAAAGGCCGACGGCGGCAGCCCCAGATCGCCGAATACATCGGCGGAAAAAATGCCCTGATACGCCAGGTTGTGCACCGTGAATACGCAGGGCACCTGCTTGCCCGCGGTGAGTTTCAGGCAGGCCGGAACCAGCCCGGCATGCCAGTCGTGGCCGTGGACGACTTGCGGCGCCCAGTCTGGGTCGAGGTCGCGTGCCAGCCGCGCCGCGCCCCAGGCCAGTGCGGCGAAGCGGCGATGGTTGTCGGCGTAGGGGCGGCGCTGCGCGTCTTCGTAGGGGTTGCCGGGACGGTCGTACAGGCCGGGTGCCTCCAGGACATACGCGCGCACCGCAGCGCCCTCGGCACCCTGCACGGCAGGAAGCGCGCCCGACAGCACCCTGACGGACTCGCCCCAGGGCAGTGAAAACTGGCCGATGGCGGTGGCGTCCTGCAATCCGGCAACGATGGCGGGAAAGCCGGGCAGCAGCACACGCACATCACATGCTGCCGTGGACAGCGCAGCGGGCAGGGCGCCTGCAATGTCGGCCAGACCGCCGGTCTTGAGAAGGGGAAAGATTTCGGCGCTGACCTGCAGCACGCGGAGGCAGCCGCTGCCATCAGGCCGCTGGGTCGCAGTGGGCGCAGCCTGACCGGGAGGGCGCGTGTCAGTCATCGTCTTCCTCGTTGAGCTCTGCCTCGCCCAGCGCGCGCAGCATCTTCTTGGTCACCAGCACCACGCCGCCGCTGGTGCGCTCGAAGCGCTTG
>JAGDVQ010000013.1:5857-11691 GCA_023255715.1 Thiomonas sp. | reverse complement strand
GCCGCGCAGACACAGGCGCTGATCGACGGCCTGCAGGCTGCGGGGGCGGGCTCGGCGTTCCGCGTGGTGTGGCTGGCGCCCAATGCCGATGCAGGCTCGGGGCATATCGAAGCCTTGCTGCGGGCGCAGCAGTGGCCGGGGTTTCACCGCATCACCCATCTGCCACGGGCCGACTACCTGGCCGCGCTGCGCCACGCTGTGGTGCTGGTGGGCAATTCGTCGTCGGGCATCATCGAGGCGGCCAGTCTGGGCACGCCGGTGGTCAACGTCGGCAGTCGGCAGAATCTGCGCGAGCGCAATGCCAACACGGTGGACGTGCCACCGCAGGCAGGCGCCATCGAAGCCGCCGTGCGGCAGGCCATCGCGCATGGGCCATGGCCGCCGCACAATGTCTACGGAGAGGGGGGCAGCGCTGCGCGCATCGCGCATCTGCTGGCCACCCTGCCCTTGTCGCCAGAGTGGCTGCGCAAGGTCAACCGCTATTGAAATCCTCATGTCTGCACCTTCCGAAAGACCTGTGCTCATCGTGTTCGGCGCCGGTGGTCACGGCCGCGTGGCTGCCGATGCGGCGCTGCTGAGCGGCGCCTTTGCGCGCGTGGTCGCTTCAGACCGCAACCCGGCCACCTGGGGGGGCGAACTGCTGCCCGGCGTGCCCGTACTCTCGATCGATGAGGCCAGCGCCCTGCCCGGCCTGCGCGCGGTGCATGTGGCCATCGGCAACAACCCGGTGCGGCGCGACGAGGCGGCGCGGCTGGCGTCCATCGGGCCGCTGGCCACCATCATCCATCCGCACGCCAGTGTGGCGGCGTCGGCGCGCATCGGGCCGGGCTGCCTGATCACCGCGCAATGCGTGGTCGGACCGATGGCCGAGCTGGGTGCTGGCGCCATCGTCAACCACGGCGCGGTGGTCGATCACGATTGCCACATCGCCGCGTGGGCGCACATCGCTCCCGGCGCGCGCCTGGGCGGCGCAGTGCAGGTGGGCGAAGCCGCGCTGGTGGGCGCAGGCAGCACGGTGCTGCGCAATCTGCGCGTGGGCGCGGGTGCCACGCTGGGCGCGGGCGCGGTGCTGTTACAAGACCTGCCCGACGGCGCGGCCTGGGCCGGTGTGCCGGCACGGCCTCTGGCGCAGGCAAGCGCGTAAAACTGCACAGCCACGTCCACGCCGCGATGTACACTTCGCTGTACATTTTGCCCGGAGCCCTGCCATGCGCGACACCACGTTCACCGAACTGCGCAACCACGCCCGCGCGTTTTTCGACCTGGTCGAAGCCGGCGAAACCGTGCGCGTGCTGCGCAAAGGCAAGCCCATCGCCGAGATTCACCCGGTGGCGCCGCAAGTGCCCTCCTGGAAACGGCGCACGGCCCGCCCGCTGCAGATTTCGGGTGAGCAGATCAGCCGCATCATTCTCGACCAACGCTGATCGCTGCGGCGTCTCCAGCACCATGCGGGTGTACTTCGATTCCTCGGCTCTGTCCAAGCGCTATGTCGACGAAGCCGGCTCGGCCGAGGTGCTGCGCTGGTGCGATGCGGCCAGCGTGCTCGCGCTGTCGGTCATCGCAGTGCCCGAGCTGATCTCCGCCTTCAATCGCCTGCTGCGCGAAGGCCGCATCGACGCGCAGCAGTACCGCACCATCAAGACCGATCTGCTCGCCGACATCGAGGATGCCCTGGTCTGCGACACCTCGCCCGACGTCGTCGGCCACGCCGTGCGCGCGCTCGAGGCCCACCCGCTGCGCGGCATGGATGCGCTGCACATCGGCGCCGCGCTGGCTTGCGAGGCCGAGGTGTTCGTCTCAGCCGATCAGCGCCAGTGTGGCGCGGCGCGCGCCCTCGGTCTGCGCGTGGTTCCTGTCTGATTGCCGTCTGATTGCCCGCTGCCATGGCCCTTCTCCCACTCGCCCAACTTTGCCTGCCCCCCGCCGCCACGTTGCACGACGCGCTGGCGCGTCTCGATGCCACAGCGCAGGGCATTCTGCTGGTCACCGACGACCAGGGCCGGCTGCTGCGCACCGTCACCGACGGCGACCTGCGCCGCGCCGCGCTGGCTGGCATTGCGCCCACCGCGCCGCTGTCGGCCCTGCCCACGGCGCATGCGCCCCACACCGTGGGCCTGCAAGCCAGCCAGCGCGATGTGCTGGAGCTGATGGACGCGCAGCGCATCGATCATGTGCCGGTGGTCGATGCCGACGGACGCGCGGTCGATCTCATCACCCGGCGCGAGCTGTCGCAGCGCGTCTGGCTGTCGTCGCCGCATCTGGGCGAAGACGAGGTGGCGCTGGTGCAGGAGGCCTTCAGCAGCAACTGGATCGCCCCGCTGGGCCCCCATGTGGACGCGTTCGAGCGCGAACTCGCCGCGCTGGTCGGCGTGCGTCATGCCGCAGCAACGAGCTCGGGCACCGCGGCGCTGCATCTGGGGCTGCGGCTGCTGGGCGTCAGACCCGGCGATGTGGTGCTGTGCTCCAGCCTCACCTTTGTCGCCAGCGCCAACCCGATCAAGCAACTCGGCGCCACGCCGGTGTTCATCGATTCCGAACCGCAGAGCTGGAATATGTCGCCGCAGGCGCTGGCTGCAGCACTCGAGGCGCTGCACGCCGCAGGCATCACGCCCAGGGCCGCGGTGGTGGTCAACCTGTACGGCCAGAGCGCCGAGATGGACTCTCTGGTGCCACTGCTGCAACAGTACGGTGTGCCCATGCTGGAAGACGCAGCCGAATCCCTGGGCGCGAGCTACAAGGGCCGCCCCAGTGGCAGCTTCGGCAAGCTCGCCGTGTTCTCCTTCAACGGCAACAAGATCATCACCACCTCGGGCGGTGGCATGCTGGTGGGCAACGACCCGGCGCTGATCGACCATGCGCGCAAGCTCTCCACCCAGGCGCGCGAGCCGGCGCGGCATTACGAGCATGTCGAAGACGGCTACAACTACCGCCTGTCCAACGTGCTCGCCGGCATCGGCCGCGGCCAGTTGCGCGTGCTCGAGCACCGCGTGCAAAGCCGCCGCGCGATTTTTTCGCAATACCGCGACGCGCTGTCTGCCGCGCTCGGTCTGCGCTGGATGGAAGAGCCCGAAGGCCACCACTCCACCCGCTGGCTGTCGGCCTTCGTGCTCGAGGGCGACGACGCGCAGGCCCGCCGCGATGCGCTGCTCGACTTTCTCGAACGCCACAACGTCGAAGCCCGCCCGGTGTGGAAGCCGATGCATCTGCAGCCGCTTTACTCCGGCAGCCGGTATTTCCAGCACGACGCAGGGCAGGACGTCAGCCGCGCGCTGTTCGAGGGCGGGGTCTGCCTGCCGTCTGGATCGAACATGAACGCGGCGCAGCGCAGCCGGGTGTGCGAGCTGGTCGCGCGGGGTCTGGGCGTGGCGGTGCGGAGCGCTGCATGAGGTTTTTCAGCCGCGCCCTCTGGCGCCCCGCCGCAGCCGACGCCGTTCTCGTCGCCCTCACCTGGCTGCTCGCGTTTTTGTTCCGCTTCAGCCTGCTGCGCAACGACGCGCCGGTCAATCTGGCGCAAATCCTGTGGATCAGCACCCCGCTCGCAGCGGCGGTGTGGGTGGCGGCACTGGCCGGGCTGGGCGCGTACCGCACCCCCTGGCGGCACACCAGCGTGCCCGAGTTCAAGCGCCTGGCCTCGGCGATGCTGGTCGCGGCGCTGGCGCTGGCCGCCGTGCTGTTGCTGCTGCGGCTGCCCAATTTCCCGCGCTCGATCGTGCTGCTGCATCCGCTGTTTGCGGCCGCCGTGCTGCTCGGGCTGCGGCTGGGCGCGCGCATCATGGCCGAGGGCCGACTGACCCGCTCAACCGCGCAGGGCAAGCCGCTGCTGGTGCTGGGCACGCTCGACGACGCCGCGCGCGCGCTGCAGACCCTGCGGTCCGGCCGCGGCTGGCAGGTGGCGGCGCTCGTCAGCCCGGATCGCGCCGAGGTCGGCCGCAGCGTGCAGGGCGTGCGCGTGGCCGGCAGTGTGGACGATCTGCCGCAGGTGGCGCAGGCGGTGGGCGCCAGCCATGCACTGATCGCCAGTGAACCCGGCAGCCCCGCGCGCCGTGACCTGCTGCTGCGCGCCAGCGACGCTCGACTGGCGCTGCTGACCCTGCTGCACGGCGGCGGCAACGCCAGCGCGCCGCGGCAGGTCGAACTGGCCGATCTGCTCGGCCGCGCGGCGGTCGAGCTCGATGTGCGCGGGCTATCCGGGTTGCTGGCCGGGCAGGTGGCGCTGGTGACGGGCGCGGGCGGCAGCATCGGCTCGGAGCTGTGTCGGCAGATCGCGCGCTTCGGCGTGCGGCAGCTGGTGTGCATCGACGCGTCCGAGATTGCGATCTACGCGCTCGAGCAGGAATTCAAGGCGCGCTTTCCCGAGCTCGCGGTGCGCTACTACACCGCGAATGTGCGCGAGCCCGAACGGCTGCGCGACCTGTTCAACCTGCACCGTCCTGCCGTGGTGCTGCACGCTGCGGCGTACAAGCATGTGCCGCTGATGGAGGAGGACAACGCCATCGAGGCGCTGCGCACCAATGTGCTGGGCACACTCAACGCCGCGCGGGCGGCAAGCGCCTGCGGCGCGCAGCGCTTCGTGCTCATCTCCACCGACAAGGCGGTCAACCCGACCAATGTGATGGGCGCGAGCAAGCGGCTGGCCGAACTCGCGCTGCAGGCGCACGCGGCGCAATTCCCCGAGACGCATTGCTGCGCGGTGCGGTTTGGCAATGTGCTGGGATCGAGCGGCAGCGTGGTGCCGCGCTTTGCCGCGCAGATCGCCGCGGGCGGCCCGGTGACCGTGACCCACCCCGAGATCGTGCGTTACTTCATGACCATCCCCGAAGCCGCGCAGCTGGTGCTGCAAGCCGGGCTGATGGGCAAGAGCGGCGAAATCTACGTGCTCGACATGGGCGAACCGGTGAAAATCGTCGATCTGGCGCGGCTGATGATCCGGCTGTCGAACAAGACCGAGGACGACATCCCGATCCACTTCACCGGGCTGCGCCCGGGCGAGAAGCTCTACGAGGAACTGCTCGCCGACGACGAAACCACCCTGCCCACCCCGCATCCCAAGCTGCGCGTGGCGCGGCAGGCCAAGCTGGACGCGCTCGACCTGCCAGCGCTGCAGGCCTGGATTGCTGCCAGCGGCGCCGCGTCCCCCGCGCAGATCAAGGCCGCGCTGCATGCGCTGGTGCCGGAGTATGCGCCGCAACACAATCCCTGACCCTTCCATCCACACCATGACCCCTCCCATCCTGCTGGCCGAACACGTGCGCAAGCGCTACACCGAAGGGCCGCAGCCGGTCGAAGTGCTCAAGGACGTGAATCTGCGCCTGGACGGTGGGCAGACGCTGGCGATCATCGGCGCTTCCGGTTCGGGCAAGAGCACGCTGATGCATCTGCTCGGCGGCCTGGACCGGGCCGATGGCGGCAGCGTGCAGGTCTGCGGGCGCGACTGGGCGCAGATGAACCCCAAGGCGCAAGGCGCGTGGCGCAACCAGCATGTCGGCTTTGTCTATCAGTTCCACCACCTGCTGATGGAATTCAGCGCGCTGGACAACGTGGCCATGCCGCTGCGCATCCGCCGCACGCCGGCTGAAGCGGCGCACGCGGTGGCCGCGCAGATGCTGCAGCGCATGGGCCTGGGCGCGCGGCTGCAGCACCGGCCGGGGGAACTCTCCGGCGGCGAGCGTCAGCGCGTGGCCATCGCCCGCGCGCTGGTCACCCAGCCGCAGCTGGTGCTGGCCGACGAGCCCACCGGCAACCTCGACAGCGACGCCGCCGCCGTGGCGCTGGACATGCTGCTCGACGTGGCGCTGGCACAGGGCGATGCGGTGATCATCGTCACCCACGAAGCT
>JAGDVQ010000013.1:0-5847 GCA_023255715.1 Thiomonas sp. | reverse complement strand
GGCTGGTGAACGGCATGCTGCAGGACGCCTGAGACGGCGCGCGCGCGTCCGGGTGGCGCCGCGCACCGATCCACTACGATTGCCGGATTGCCGATTCCCCCATTTGCGCTGTCGCTCCGTTTGTCCATGTCCCGCTCCAAGACCACCTTGTTCGAACTGCGCAGCGGCGCCATCGACGCCGTGCATCTGGTGGTGAAAACGCCTGATTTCGCCGCGCTGACCGAGGCGCTGCAGCAGCGCTTCGACGCCGCACCCGAATTCTTCTCCGGCGAGGCGGTGGCCATCGACCTGCGCCGTCTGGCAGAAGACGCCACGCTGCCGCTGGATGCGCTGATCGCGCTGCTGCGCCGCTTCAACATGCGGCCCTTCGGCGTGGTGGCGCAGGCCGCGCAGCACGATTGGGCTGCCGCGAGCGACCTGCCACTGCTCGACAGCCGCGACACCCGCAAACCCGCAGAGAACGCCGAGGCTGCCGCGCCATCACAGCAGCCCCCAGCCCCGCCCACGCCTGCCGCCGCAGCGCCAGAACCCGTTGCGGCCATGCTGCCCACGGTGCTCATCGACCGGCCGCTGCGCTCGGGACAGCGGGTGTATTCCCAGGGCGATCTGATCGTGCAGGGCGTGGTCAGCCACGGCGCCGAGGTCATGGCCGAAGGCCATGTGCACATCTACGGCGCGCTGCGTGGCCGGGCGCTGGCCGGGGCGCGCGGCAACACGGGCGCGCGAATTTTCTGCACCAGCTTCGAGCCCGAGCTGGTGGCCATTGCCGGCATCTACCGCACCGCCGAACAGGAACTGCCGGCGGGCGTGCGCGGCCAGCCGACCACCGTGCGTCTGCAGGGCGAGCAGTTGCTGATCGAGCCGCTGGCTCTCAAATAATTTTTCTAGGAAACACTCATGGCAAAAATCATCGTGGTGACTTCGGGCAAGGGTGGCGTGGGCAAGACCACCACCAGCGCCAGCTTCGCCTCCGGGCTGGCCCTGCGCGGCCACAAGACCGCGGTCATCGACTTCGACGTCGGCCTGCGCAACCTCGACCTCATCATGGGCTGCGAACGCCGCGTGGTGTACGACCTGATCAACGTGATTCAGGGCGAAGCCAAGCTCACGCAGGCGCTGATCAAGGACAAGCAGTGCGACAACCTGTTCATCCTGCCCGCCTCGCAGACCCGCGACAAGGACGCACTGACCAAGGAGGGCGTGGAAAACGTGCTCAAGGAGCTCGACGACATGGGTTTCACCTACATCGTCTGCGACTCGCCCGCGGGGATTGAGAGCGGCGCGCTGATGGCCATGCACTTTGCCGACGAGGCGCTGATCGTCACCAACCCGGAAGTCTCCTCGGTGCGCGACTCCGACCGCATCCTGGGCATGCTGTCGAGCAAGACCAAGCGCGCCATCGAAGGCGGCGAGCCGATCCGCGAGCACCTGCTCATCACCCGCTACAACCCCAAGCGCGTCAGCGACGGCGAGATGCTGTCGCTCACCGACATCCAGGACATTCTGCGCATCCAGCTCATCGGCGTCATTCCCGAGAGCGAATCGGTGCTGCAGGCCTCCAACCAGGGCACACCGGCCATTCACCTCACCGGCAGCGACGTGGCCGAGGCCTATCAGGACGTGGTGGCCCGCTTCCTCGGCGAAGACAAGCCGATGCGCTTCACCGACTATCAGAAACCGGGCCTGTTCAAGCGCCTGTTCGGCGGTTGAGGGAGGCACGCACCATGTCATTCCTCTCTTTCTTTCTGGGCGAAAAAAAGAAAACCGCCACGGTCGCCAAGGAGCGCCTGCAGATCATCCTCGCGCACGAGCGTGGCGGCAACGGCGCCCCCGCCGACTGGCTGCCCGCACTGCAGCGCGAGCTGGTGGGTGTGATCTCGAAGTATGTCAAGATCGACAGCAACGACATCCAGGTCAAGCTGGAGCGCCAGGACACGCTCGACGTGCTGGAAGTGAAGATCGAGATTCCACCGCGGGTGTAGAAACCCACCGCAAGCCGCGCACAGGCCCGGGTGCGCTCGGCGCTGATTGCTCCTCCTCCACAAGGGGGAGAAGGCTGAGGCGAACCCGCAAGGCGCTCCTCCAGGACTTCCACCGCATTCCACCCAACCCCTCCCCGCGAGCGGGGAGTGAGACGCCATGCGCGGCGCTCTAGCCACAGCTGCCGATGTACCCGCAGTTCTCGCACCGGTCGCAGCCGTCGACCCGGCGCAGGAAAGGGCCGCCGCATTCGGGGCAGATGCGGCCGCCGGGCAGCAGGTCGGGGGAGGCATCGGCGGATTCGAGGTCGATGCGCAGGGCTTCGGGAACGTGGGCGCGTTGCGCCAGCGAGAGCAGCGATTGCTCGCGGCCCGAGGCATCGAGAAATCCACGCCGCCGCAAGAGTTCCTGCAACGCGTAGGCAATGGCCGCCACTTCGGACTGGTGAAAGCGCGGTGCGCGGCTGCCATCGGCCTTGATGACTTCGCCGCAGCGCACCGGGCCCTTGTCCCACACCACTTCGCGCATGTTCTGCAGGCTCTTGGCGATCGATCCACCCGAGCGCGCCACCAGCGACAGCAGCCGCATATTGGAGGCGATCCATTGCTGGCCTTCGTCGCGCTGGCCCGCTGGCATGAAAAACTCGATCGGCCGCTCGATGCGCACCGGCTTGCCGTCCACCCGGCCCTCCACCTCGGCGAATGACACCGACAGATAGACGGTCTTCTGCCCTTCGGAGGTCATGTAGCTGATCTTGCTGGTGACGGCCTGCAGATCCCCTGCGGGGCGGCCTTCGATGCGACGGGTCAGCGGGTCGATGTCGGTGGGCGCAGCGCTGGGCGCGGGCGGCGTGGGCGCAGGCGCTGCCTGCAGCACCGCGCCGAGCACGGTGTTCGGACGGTAGGTGGCCAGTCCCTTGAGCCCGGCCTTCCAGGCCTGCAGATAGAGATCCTTGAACTCGTCGTACGGATAGTCTGCCGGGACGTTGACCGTCTTGCTGATGCTGGTGTCGATGGAGGGCTGCACCACCTGCAGCATTTTCATGTGGTCGAGCGCAGACATTTCCAGCGCAGTGACGAAGGCCGGAGGCAACTCTGTCATGTCATGGCCGAGGCTGCGGTACAGCCGCCAGGCGTGGTCGGCCACCTCGTAGTCGCGGGTGGTGTTGTCGGGCATGCGCTTCTTGCGGGTGTAGACCCAGGAGAACGCGGGCTCGATGCCGTTGCTGGCGTTGTCGGCAAACGCCAGGCTGATGGTGCCGGTGGGCGCGACCGCGAGCAGGTGCGAGTTGCGGATGCCATGTTTGGCGATCGCATCACGCAGTTCTTCAGGAAGGCGCTTGGCAAAACCGCTGGCAAGATATTTCTGCGCATCGAACAGCGGGAATGCGCCCTTTTCCTGGGCCAGCTCGACCGACGCGGCATACGCGGTGTCGCGCAGGCTGCGGGCCATGTCGGCGGCAAAGCGCCGGGCGTCGTCGCTGTCGTAGCGCAGGCCGAGCATCACGCAGGCATCGCCCAGGCCGAGAAAGCCCAGGCCGATGCGGCGCTTGTTCTGCGCCTCGTCGTGCTGCTCGAGCAGCGGCCAGTAGGTCACGTCGAGCACGTTGTCGAGCATGCGCACCGCGGTGCGGGCAACAGCCTGAAAGCGCTCGAAGTCGAACCGCGCCTGCGGTGTGAACGGATCGCGCACGAAGCGGGTGAGGTTGATCGAACCCAGGCAGCAGCAGCCGTAATCGGGCAAGAATTCCTCGGCGCAGGGGTTGGTCGCCTCGAAGGTTTCGCAATACCAGAGGTTGTTGTCGGCGTTGGCGGTGTCGAGAAACAGGATGCCCGGCTCGGCATGGTCGTAGGTCGAGCGCATGATCTGATCCCACAGCGCGCGCGCCCGCACGGTACGGTACACCCACTCGCCACCTGCGCGCTGATGCGCGCCCGCAGCGATCTGGTCGTCGCCCGGGCGGGCCTTGTGCACCAGATCGATTTCGGCATCGGCCTCCACCGCCTGCATGAACGCATCGCTCACGCCAACCGACAGGTTGAAATTCTTGAACGCGCCCTGGTCCTTGGCATGGATGAAGGCTTCGATGTCCGGGTGGTCGATGCGCAACACCCCCATCTGCGCCCCGCGCCGGCTGCCTGCGGATTCCACGGTTTCGCAAGATGCGTCGAACACCCGCATGAACGACAGCGGGCCGCTGGCGCGGCTGTGCGTGCCGCCGACATGCGCGCCAGCGGGGCGGATGCGCGAAAAGTCGTATCCCACCCCGCCGCCCCGCCGCATGGTCTCGGCGGCCTGCGCCAGCGCCTTGTAGATGCTGGGTTTGCCGTCCTTGTCGTCGGACACCGAATCGCCCACGGGCTGGACGAAGCAGTTGATCAGCGTGGCCTGAATGTCGGTGCCGGCGGCCGACATGATGCGCCCGGCCGGGACGAAGCCATTCTCCAGCGCCTGCAGGAACAGCGCCGCGCTGCGCGCCGGGTCGGCCTCCTCGGCGGCGAGCGCGCGCGCGACGCGGGCGTGGATGTCGGCAATGCTGCGCTCGCCTTCCTTGGCGTATTTTTCCGCGAGGACGTCGAGACTGATTTCTTGCGCTTGCATGGTGTGAACGGCGGTTGACGAAGCGCCCGTTATAGCGCGCTTTCCGGGTCGTCGGCTTCGACCTCGGTCAATCCCAGGAGCGTCTGCGTCTGATCAGCGGGCAGCGCCTCCACCTGCTTGAGCTGGCGGGTCATCGCGCGGGTGCGGGTTTCCGCCTGGCCGATGGTGTTGCTCGCCTCGTCGAGCTTCTTGCGCGTTTTTGCAAGAACGTCGCCGAACTTGGTGAACTCGGTCTTGACCGCGCCCAGCACCTTCCACACCTCGGTGGAACGCTGCTCGAGCGCCAGGGTGCGAAACCCCATGTGCAGGCTGTTGAGCAAGGCCAGCAGCGTGGTCGGCCCGGCGAGCATCACCCGGTGTTCGCGCTGCAGCGCCTCCACCAGACCGGGGCGGCGCAGCGCCTCGGCGTACAGCCCTTCGGTGGGCAGGAACAGAATGCCAAAGTCGGCGGTGTGCGGCGCGGCGATGTATTTGGTCTGGATGGTCTTGGCCTCCTCGCGCAGCCGCAGCTCGAGCGCCTTGGCCGCGGCGTCTGCGGCCGCCTTGTCGGCCTGTTCCTGCGCGTCGAGCAGGCGCTCGTAGTCCTCACGCGGGAATTTGGCGTCGATCGGCAGCCACACCGGGCCGTCGCCCTTGCCGGGCAGGCGGATGGCGTATTCCACCCGCTGGCCGCTGCCGGGCACGGTTTCCACGTTCACGCCGTATTGCTCGGGGGTGAACACCTGCTCGATCAAGGCGGCGAGCTGGATTTCGCCAAATACCCCGCGCGCTTTCACATTGCTGAACACCCGCTGCAGATCGCCCACGCCCTGCGCCAGGGTCTGCATTTCGCCCAGCCCCCGGTGCACCAGCTCAAGCCGCTCGGCCACCTGCTTGAAGCTCTCGCCCAGGCGCTGCTCCAGCGTGGCGTGGAGTTTTTCGTCCACGGTGGCGCGCATCTGCTCGAGCTTTTTTTCGTTGTCGGCCTGCAGCTCGCGCAGCCGCAGCTCGACCGTGCCGCGCATGTCGGCGAGATTCTTGTCGGTGGACTGGCGCAGCGCGTCGAGTTGCTGCACCAGCTGTGCCTGCAGCGTCTGCAGGCTTTGGGTGTTGGTCTGGGTCAGATGCCCAATCTGCTGCACCAGGGTGTCGCCGACGGCTTTTTGCAGGCTCTGCAGCTGCAGCGCCACGGTGTCGAGCTGGGCGTTTTGCGTGCGGATGCTCTCGCTCTGCTGGTTGAGCAGCATCTGCTGAAACTGCGCCAACTGTCCGGCCTGTTCGGTGCGC
>JAGDVQ010000010.1 GCA_023255715.1 Thiomonas sp. | reverse complement strand
CTCGCGAACTCCTTGATCTTAGGCTTGGTCATGCTAGCCCTGTACTTCGGCTACGAGCGCGGCGCGGGCTGGCTCAACGTAATGGCAATGGCGTTCGTCGCGGCTCTGATCGACGCGCTGTTGGTTTACTACCTCCACTTCAAGTTGAGGGACTTCAGGCCCTCCGACCTCCTCGCCGTCATCACCTTCAGCTCTGGCATGGCGGTCACGGCGTTGAGCTCCGAGTACCCTGCCTTGGAGTGGTTAATAGGCCCCGTCTGGGCGGTCTACGCCATAGCCTGGATCTACGCGGGTTACGCCTCCTTTATGGAGGTGATCGAGGGTGAGTGAGGACTTAAAGAGGCTAATTGAGATCATCAGCGACCCTGCATTAAACAACTCCGTGAGGTTGGGGATCCTTCTCGCGTTGTACAGCGTTAAGTCGATAAACTTCACCCAGCTACTCAGGGTCGTCGAGATCCCTAAGAGCTCCCTCTATACTCACCTGCAAGTCCTGGAGGAGGCGGGTTACGTCTACATCGGCATGGATCATTTCGCCAAGCCGGACGACGAACTCGCCCGTGCCCAACGCGCGGGCAAGCTGCACCGCAACTTTCAGGGCTACTCCACCCAGGCCGAGCTCGATCTGCTGGCCTTTGGCGTGTCCAGCATTTCGAACGTGGGCAATTGCTACGCGCAAAACGCCAAGACCATTGACGAATACACCGAGATGCTGGCGTTCGACAAGCTGCCCACTGCGCGCGGCGTGCATCTCACCCCGGAAGACCATCTGCGGCGCGCTGCCATCCAGCGGCTGATGTGCGATTTCCACCTGGACCTGCACGCCCTGTCGGCGGAGTACGGCGTGGATGCGAAGGCAACCTTCGCCGCCGATCTGCAGCGTCTCAAGCCACTGGAAGAAGCCGGTCTGGTGACCCGCGAGGGCGCAGAGGGACTGCATGTGCATGTCACGCCGCAAGGCCGTCTGCTGGTGCGGGTGGTGGCCATGCAGTTCGACGGCTATCTGCACCAGCCGCGCGAGCAACTGCTGCAGCCGCGTTACTCCAGGGTGATCTGATCGGCCCGGGGGCACGACCCGCCGATAATGGAGGCCGCGCCCCCTTCCTTCACGCCCCGATGAATCTGGTCAAGCCTCTGATCGCGTTGCTCGCGATCGTCAACCCTCTGGGCATCATCCCGTTTTTCATTTTGTTCACCGAGAGTTTCTCCAAGGAACAGAAGAAAAAGACCATCCTGGTCAGTTCGATCTCGGCATTTCTGGTCATTGCCATCAGCACCCTGGTCGGCGCCGATCTGCTGCATTTTTTCGGTATCTCCATTCCGTCATTCCAGGTCGGCGGCGGCATGTTGCTGCTGATTTCCGCGATCAGCATGCTCAATGCCAAGACCGGCGCAACCAAATCCACCAGCGATGAAGTGGAAGAGGCCGCCGATCGCGCCAGCGTGGCCGTGGTGCCGCTGACCATCCCGCTGCTCACCGGCCCGGCCACCATCAGTACGGTCATCATCTACGCCAGCAACACCCATCACTGGTGGCAACACGCGGTGCTGATTGGCTACGGCGTGGTCATTGCCGGTGCGGCGGCGCTGAGTTTTCTGGCGGCAGAACCGATTGCACGTTTTCTGGGCAAGACCGGCATCAACGTGATGACGCGGCTGATGGGTCTGATTCTCTCCGCGTTGTCCGTCGAGATGATGAGTGACGGCCTGCTCAAGCTGTTTCCGGGCCTGGGGCGCTAGGTCTGCTCTGCACCGGTCTGCTCCATTTCAGTGCGCTCAGGGTTCCCCCTAGTGCGTGTCGCGCACAAAATTTGAACAATGTTTTCAGTTGCTCGGGACACCCTCCCGTGCACCCCGATCAGAGGGACTGAGGAGACGAGAAACCGGCAAGTCCGGTTTTTACACTACAGACTCGCTGCCCAAGCTGGCTCACCGGGCAGCACCCCGAGGCGTCGCGAACATCCGTTCCGGCGCCTTTTTATTTGCTTTTCTGGATCTGCTCTCCACCACCCCGCAGGTTTTCCATGGAATTGATTCTGCTCGGCCTGGCCGCGCTGTTCGCCGGTTTTGTGGATGCCATCGTGGGCGGCGGTGGTCTGGTTCTCGTCCCTGCGCTGTTCGCCGCCTTCCCCGACACCACGCCCGCCACTCTGTTTGGCACCAACAAGGCCGGTGCCATCTGGGGCACCTCGGCGTCGATGTGGTCGTATGTGCGCCGGGTGCAGCCGCCATGGACCACCATTCTGCCGGCCACCCTCGCGGCGTTTGTCGGCGCACTTTGCGGCGCCTGGCTGATCACCCAAGTGAAATCGAGCGACTTCCGCCAGGCCCTGCCCTTCATTTTGCTGGCCGTCCTGCTCTATACCCTCAAGCGCAAGGATCTGGGGCATCACCACAAGCCTCACCTCAGCGGCCTTGCCGAGCGCGCCCTGGCCCTCGGTGGCGGCTTGTTGATCGGGTTCTACGACGGCTTTTTCGGCCCGGGAACGGGGAACTTTCTGATCTTCCTGTTCGTGCGCGGATTTGGCTTTGATTTTTTGCATGCGTCGGCCAGTGCCAAGGTCGTCAACGTCGCCTGCAATCTGGCCGCGCTGCTGGTGTTTGCCAGCAAGGGCCATGTGATGTGGCAGTATGCGGCGCTGATCGCGCTGTGCAATATCGCAGGCAGCCTGCTGGGAACCCGGCTGGCCCTGCGCCGCGGCACGCATTTCGTGCGTGGCATGTTTTTGCTGGTCGTCGCGGCCTTGATTCTGAAAACCGCCCACGATGCGTTTTTCTGAACGCCCATGAAAAAGGCGCCGCTTGTTGCCAAGCGGCGCCCAGGCCATCCAGCGACCGACGGCTGGAGTTACTTTTTCATCGGGCAGGTGTTCATGCCAATGATGGAATACAGCGGGCAGAACTTGAACAGGCCCGTGAACAGGGGCACAACGCCGATCCAGCCCCAGACGCCGATGGTGCCCATCAGGGTCAAGGCGATCAGAACAATACCCACAACGATGCGCAGAATGCGATCAATCCCACCGACATTGAATTTCATGGCCTACTCCTGGAAAGAAACAATGCTGCGATTGGACACCTTTTTCCGTGACTGCACAGTGACTGCAGTCACACGCGAAGCCAGACGGCTCCCTGCATCACCCTGCAATCTCTCCGGCCGCCACCTGGCGCAGAACGGCCGGTTGCAGGATATCGATCTTTTCACGGGACAGCCCAACCCAGCCCGCAGACTCGAAGCGCTTGAGCAGGCGCGTGACCATTTCGCGCGCCGTGCCCAGGCGGTCTGCCAACTGTTGATGCGTGCTCAACACACGCGGCCCCTGGCCCAGCAGCGCCTGCGCCAGGCGCTGATCCAGACGGTGAAAGGCCAACGCGTCGATCAGCGCGGTGAGGTCGGCCATGCGCGTGGCAAACTGACCGAGCACGAACTGCCGAAACGCGGGAACGCGCTGCAGCCAGCTTTCAAAGAGATCGGGACGAATCATCCACAGCGCGCCGTCCGTCTGCATTTCCGCGTGCGCGGACAGCGCCTCGCCCGAAAACAGACTGGCAGACGACACCAGACAAATCTCCCCCGGCGTGAGGCGGTACATCTCCAGCTGCCGCCCCGAGGGTGCCATGCGGAATACCCGCGCCTCACCTGCCAGCACCAGCGGGAAGCCACCACAGCTTGCTCCGGGCGCAAACAACTGCGCACCGCGCGGCACTTGCATGACTGCACCGCCCGCCGACCACTCGGCATCCAGCTCGACCGCCGGAACCGCAGAGAGTGCAGGGTAAAGAGTTTGGATGTCAGTCAGTGTTTGCATGGAAAATGGATGGCGGCGAGTGGGTGCGGACGCGACGGGCGATGTTTCACGTGAAACAAAGCCCCTCAAGCCGGTTTCGCAGGGTTAACCCGCATAAAATGACGCGCTTGAGGAGAGACACGTGGATTATCCCCGTAACTTTGATGTCGTTGTCATCGGCGGAGGGCATGCCGGGACGGAAGCGGCATTGGCCGCCGCGCGCATGGGATGCGCGACCCTGTTGCTCACGCACAATATCGAGACTCTGGGCCAGATGTCTTGCAATCCGTCCATTGGCGGCATCGGCAAGGGGCATCTGGTCAAGGAGATCGACGCGCTCGGCGGCGCCATGGCCGAGGCCACCGACGAAGCCGGCATCCAGTTTCGCATTCTCAACGGCAGCAAGGGACCAGCGGTGCGCGCCACACGCGCGCAGGCTGACCGGCAGCTCTACAAACGCGCCATCCGCGGGCGACTGGAAAATCAACCCAATCTCTGGTTGTTCCAGCAAGCTGCGGATGACCTGCTGGTCGAGCCCACCGGCACCGGCGAGCGGGTCACGGCAGTCGTCACGCAGACCGGCATTCGCTTTCGCACCCGGACCGTGGTGCTGACCGCGGGCACCTTTCTCGATGGCAAGGTGCATATCGGCCTCGACCATTACGCCGCGGGACGCGCAGGCGATCCGCCCGCGCTGCGCCTGTCTGCGCGACTCAAGGCATTGCACTTGCCGCAGGGTCGGCTCAAAACCGGCACGCCGGCGCGCATCGACGGCCGCTCCATCGATTTTTCCAAGCTCATCGAGCAGCCGGGCGACCTCAACCCCATGCCGGTGTTCAGCTTCCTCGGCACACCTGATCAGCATCCCACGCAGGTGGCGTGCTGGATCACGCACACCACCGAACGCACGCACGAGATCATCCGCGCCGGACTGGATCGCAGCCCGATGTTCACCGGCGTGATCGAGGGCGTGGGACCGCGCTATTGCCCGAGCATCGAAGACAAGATTCACCGCTTCGCGGACAAGGCGTCTCATCAGGTCTTTCTGGAGCCGGAGGGTCTGCAGACCAATGAGTTCTACCCCAACGGCATTTCCACCAGCCTGCCCTTCGATGTCCAGATCGACATGGTGCGCTCCATTCCCGGGCTGGAAAACGCGCATCTGCTGCGCCCGGGCTATGCCATCGAATACGACTATTTCGACCCGACCGCCCTCAAGACATCGCTGGAAACCAAGGCGATCGATGGATTGTTCTTTGCCGGGCAGATCAACGGCACCACGGGTTACGAAGAGGCCGCCGCACAGGGCCTGCATGCGGGCATCAACGCCGCGCTGCAGGTCCAGGGCCGCGAACCGTGGTGTCCGCGACGCGATCAAGCCTACCTGGGCGTGCTGGTCGACGATCTGGTGACCAAGGGCGTGAGCGAGCCGTATCGCATGTTCACCAGCCGGGCCGAATACCGTCTCAGCCTGCGCGAAGACAACGCCGATCTGCGGCTGACCGAAATCGGCCGCAGCCTCGGCGTGGTGAGCGACGCGCGCTGGGATGCGTTCTGCCGCAAGCGCGACGCGATCGAGCGCGAAGTCCAGCGCCTGCGCGCCACCTGGGTGACGCCGCAAACGCTGCCGCCCGAGCAGGCGCAGGCGCTGCTGGGCAAGCCCATCGAACGGGAATACAACCTCGCCGATCTGCTGCGACGCCCTGAATTGCGCTATGACACGCTGACGCAGTTCCCCCACCCCGGCTTCGCGCCCGACGCACCATTGGCCGACGCGGAGCGCGAGCAGGTCGAGATTCAGATCAAGTACGCCGGTTACATCGACCGGCAGCAGGAAGAAGTGGCGCGCGCGGCGCAGTATGAATCCCTGCGCCTGCCGGCTGACCTCAATTACCGCGAAGTCACCGGACTGTCGATCGAGGTGCAGCAAAAGCTCAATCAAGCGCGCCCGGAAACATTGGGCCTGGCCTCGCGCCTGTCGGGCATGACGCCAGCCGCTGTCTCCCTGCTGCTGATTCACCTGCGCAAAGGGGTGCTCAAGCAGGCGCTGCGTCTGGAAAAGGATGCCGCCGCGTGAGTGCACCCGCAGCACGCGCGGCAGCCGCGTTTTCAGTCGAGGATTTTCTGCAACACACGCTGCAGGCCCTCGGTCTTGCGTTCAACGCACGGCAACAGCAGCAACTGCTCGATTACACCACCCTGCTGCAGCGCTGGAATCGCGTGTTCAACCTCACCGCCGTGCGCGATCTGGAAGGCATCGCCCGTTTGCATCTGGCGGATTGCCTTGCGGCCCTGCCTGCGCTGCAGTGCCGCGCGCCGAAGCGCATTCTCGATGTCGGCTCGGGCGGTGGGCTGCCCGGCATCATCCTGGCCATCGGCCTTCCCGAGACCACGGTCCATCTGGTCGACACGGTGCAGAAAAAGTGCGCCTTCCTGCAGCAAACCTGCGGCACCCTGGGCCTGCAGAACGTCCAGGTGCATCATGCCCGGGTCGAGACGCTGCAGGACGCCACCGGATTTGACTGCATCACCAGCCGCGCCTTCAGCGATCTTGCCTTGCTGGTTCGCAGCACCGCCCACCTGCTCGCCCCGGGGGGGCAATGGTGCGCGATGAAGGGCCAGGTTCCCCAGGATGAAATCGCCGCCCTTCCGCCCGGCATCTCGGCGCAAGTCGACATCCTGAAGGTTCCGGGGCTGAGTGCCCAGCGCTGTCTGGTCTGGCTGCAGACGCAATCTTCTGACTGAACCACGACGGCGTTGCGCGGGCCTCCGGCACAATACGCCCTGGCTGGGCACGACCCGTCACTGTTTCACGTGAAACATCCGTCTTTCTGGAGAACGCGCTTGGCGCAGATCTTTTGCATCGCAAATCAGAAGGGTGGGGTTGGAAAAACCACCACCAGCGTCAATCTGGCCGCAGCGCTGTCGCGCCTCGGCCAGCGCGTGCTGCTGGTCGATATGGACCCCCAAGGCAACGCCACCATGGGGTCGGGCATCAACAAACACACTCTCAACGCCTCGGTCTACGAGGTGTTGATCGAACAGGTCACCCTGCAACAGGCGCGCCAGCGCAGCGACGCCGCGGGCTATGACGTGGTCGGCGCCAACCGCGAGCTTGCCGGAGCCGAGGTGGAACTGGTGGACCAGCCGCAACGCGAGCGGCGTCTCAAGTCGGCCCTCGCCACCGTCGCCGCCGACTACGACTTCATTCTGATCGACAGCCCACCGGCCCTGGGCCTGCTCACCCTCAATGGCCTGTGCGCAGCGCACGGGGTCATCGTGCCGATGCAGTGCGAATACTTCGCGCTCGAAGGCCTGTCCGATCTGGTGAACACCATCAAGCAGGTGCATGCCAACCTCAACCGCGACCTGCGCATCATCGGTCTGCTGCGGGTGATGTTCGACCCGCGCATCACCCTGCAGCAACAGGTCAGCGAGCAGATCAAGGGGCATTTCGGCGACAAGGTGTTCAACACCGTCATTCCACGCAATGTCCGCCTGGCAGAGGCGCCCAGCTACGGTCTGCCCGGCGTGGTGTTCGACCCGGCGAGCCGTGGCGCCAAGGCCTTCACCGAGTTCGCGCAGGAAATGGTGGATCGGCTGGCTGTACCCGCATGACGCAAGAACCCTCGTCTGCTTCCGCACGCATCCTGCTGCTGCCCGGCTGGCTGGGCTCCGGCCCCGGGCATTGGCAGCAGCGCTGGCACACCCTGCATGGCGGCGCGCTGGTGGAGCAGGCCGACTGGCTCACCCCGCGCCGGGGGGACTGGATCGCCCGGCTGGAAGACGTCATCCTCGCCCAGCCCGGCCCGGTTGCACTGGTTGGCCACAGTCTGGGCTGCCACCTCGCCGCAGCCTGGGCGCACACCAGCAGACAGGCCCAGCGTGTCGCCTGCGCCCTGCTGGTCGCCCCGCCTGATCTGGCGCGCCGCGATCTGCCCCCAGCCCTGCTGCCCTGGCGACGGCCCCTGCCCGGACAGGCACTGCCGTTTGCCGCAACTGTCGTGGCCAGTGCGGATGATCCGTATTGCAGCCTGGATGCCGCGCAACGCCTGGCCAGCGGCTGGGGAGCCGACTGCATCGAACTCGGTGCGCTCGGCCACATCAACGCCGACTCCGGCCTGGGAGACTGGCCCCAGGGCCGGGCCTTGCTGCAGGCTGCCTTGCAGCGCAGCAGGCACAATGTCGTCCCTCCTCCGGTTTGACCGAACAACTCCCACACGCTGATGGCAACAAAAAAACCCAAAGGACTCGGGCGCGGGCTCGACTCCCTGCTCGGCCCCTCCGTCGAACTCACCGAGCTGGACGCCGCCGCGCTGCGCGAATTGCGGCTGGACGACCTGGTGCCCGGCCGTTTCCAGCCCCGCACCCAGATGGACGAGGGCGCGCTCTACGAACTGGCCCAGAGCATCAAGACGCAGGGCGTGATGCAGCCGGTGCTGGTGCGCGCCCTGCCAGATGGTCGGTACGAGATCATTGCGGGGGAACGCCGGACCCGCGCCGCGCGGCTGGCCGGTCTGGACACCGTACCGGCGCTGGTGAAGGACGCCGACGACCGCGCCACCCTGGCCATGGCGCTGATCGAAAACCTGCAGCGCGAAGATCTCAACCCGCTGGAAGAAGCCCGCGGCATTGCCCGGCTGATCGAGGAGTTCGGCCACACCCATGAGCAGGCGGGACAGGCCGTGGGCCGCTCGCGCACCGCGACCAGCAATCTGCTGCGTCTGCTCAACCTGGCGGATGCGGTGCAGACCATGCTGCTGGCCGGAGACCTCGACATGGGGCATGCACGCGCGCTGCTGGCGCTGGACAAGGCGCAGCAGGTGCAGGCGGCGCAGCAGATCCTGGCCAAGCGTCTGAGCGTGCGCGAGGCCGAGCGACTGGTCAGCCGCACCCAGCAGGAACACGGCGGCGCCACGGCGCCAAAACCGGTGAAGCCGCCCAAGGACCGCGACTGGAAACGCCTCGAAGAAGAGCTGTCCGAGCGCTTTACCGCGCCCGTCGAAATTCGCAGCAAGGCGGTGCGCAAGGGTCATCAAAGCGGCGAGATCGTCATCCACTTTTCCTCGCTGGACGAACTCGACGGCCTGCTCGCGCTGCTGCGCGGCAACACTGCGGAAACCTGAACCCTACTGCAACGCCGCCGACGCCGCCGCGAACCGACAGGCCGCATGGGCGTCTGCTTGCTGCACCGCGCAGCCCAGGGTGAGCCAGTAGGCCGCCAGCCGTCGGCAGACAACACACATCTCGGCACTGAGTTGCGGGTGCTGTTGCAAGGTCTGCAGGTTGCGGCCAATTTTCTGCATCGCCGCGACACTGGGCTTGTCCGCGTAAAACGTCATCAACGCCAGAGTGCCCGCGAGCAAGGGCTCCGGGGACTCACCCCGGTCTGTCTGCACATCCGTCATGGAAAGATTGCATGGCTGGCGTCTGTGCCGGAGGACTGGTCCGCACGGGCTGGCGAGCAAAGCTGCGAGAAAACCTCACGGACTTGCCGTGGCTTACTTGGTCAGAATCAACTTGTCCTGCCGGGTCAGGCGCAGTTGATAGGTCTGCCCCTGATGGCGGATCTGCACCACCGCGCCCTGCCGGAACAGTTCGCGCGAATGCAGAGTCAGTCCGGTGTTCAGTGGGTTTTCCACCAACGCGCCGCGCGGCGCCATCCCCGGTTGTTCCTTGCTCGGCATGACGTTCATCGTGACCACTCCATCACGGCCCAGGTCAGCGCGAGCACCGCCAACAGACTGAGCCCCAGTTCTGCATATCCCATCTCGATTCCTCCATCGAACACAAACGCCCTGGCGACGGCTGGGGACACTGGATGATGCGCCTGCCTTTGCGGGGCTGCCCCGCAGGGGCTTGCGCGCATCGCGATGGAATCCATCTTATTGCGAATCGTTCTTGTTTGCAAATGGCGCACGAACTATGCGGTCATGTGCGCGGGGGTCAGACCAGAACCGGGCCGAGCTATCGCGTCCTGCGGAGGCTGTGCCCAGCGCCAGATGCGGCAAATCGCGCTCAGGCGCAATACATCTCGCTGCGGTTGCGCCCGCCCTGCTTGGCGCGGTACATCGCCTGATCGGCCATGGACAGCACGGCGTCGATGCTCTGGACCTTCGCATCGCAACCGGCAATCCCCAGGCTCAGGCTGAGCCGCACCACCCCGGCGGAGGTCTGAAAGGGGTGCGCGGCAACGAATTCGCGCAGGCGCTCGGCGATGTCGAGCGCCTGATCAGCCCGGGCGTGCGACAGCAGGATGCAGAACTCCTCGCCGCCCATGCGTGCAAACACATCGCCGTCGCGCAGCAGCGAGAGCACCACCTGCGCAAACTCCACCAGCACTTCATCTCCCACCGGATGACCATACCGATCGTTGATCTGCTTGAAGTGGTCGAGGTCGAGCAGCATGACGCACGGGCCCGGACCCTCATCGGGCGCCTCCTGAATGGCGCGATCGACCGCAGCGAAAAAGCCCCGTCGGTTCTGCACCCCGGTCAGCGGATCGGTATAGGCCAGCGCGCGCAACTGATGCTCCAGCTTCTTCTGCGCAGAAATCTCCACCATGCCGGTGATCAGACAATCCTCCCCGGCAAAGCGCACCAGCCGCATGGACACGAGCACATCGACCGGCGGGCCGCCAACCGTCTTCAGCCGGATTTCCGCCTGCTGTACTGCGCCCTCCTCCCGCAGCCGTGCCAACAACAGCGCGCGCTGCCCCGGATCGACGTAAAAATCCGTGGTGAAAATGGTGTCCGACAGCCGGTTTTCGGGGTCGATCAGCGTCTTGGCCGCGGCATTGAAGCGCAACACGCGGGAATCCGCCACCCGCGTCAGCACCAAGGGCATGGGCGTGGCGTCGAACAGGCGCTCCAGGCTGTTCTCGCTCTCCTCGGCATGAAGCCGGGCCTCCTGCGCCGCCTGGGCCTCGGACTGCAGCCGCCGCCGGTCGAGCCAGGCCACGCGCAGGCCCCGGCTGAGCGACACCGCAATCTGCCATCCGGCGACATTGGCGAAACCAAACAGCACCACCGCAATGCTGACAAACTTCGCGTCGAAGTGCAGCGAAGTCCAGACCACGATGGCGAACAGGGTCGTGAACACGCCGCCCACCCACAGCGCCTCGCGCCGCAGGATGGGCACATAGGCATACCCCGCGAAAATCAGCGCCAGCGCGGTGATCGAGTGGTAGTCTGCGCTGCCGCCATAAGCCAGCACGACCAGCAGGAACAGCGCCATGATGCTCAGCTCGAACCCAAGCAGCAAGGTTGCGACCCGACGCACATGATCCACATGCCCGGCCTTGCCCAGGCGGGCCAGGCCAAATCCCCAACCCAGAATGACAAACCGTGCAGCCAGCAAGCTCCAGTACACCCAGGTGGCACCCAGTACGGCCAGATCGGTGAACGTGGCCGAGAGGAAGGCCAGCGCACCATAGAGCCCGATCTGGCGCACGCGCGGCCCCAGACTCGCCCACTCCGCGCGAACGAACGCCTCCTCATGCGCGGGATTGACGAACAGACCATCCGCACCGATGCGCCATTGCGCATCCGGGTCAACGGGAAGGGGGTTGCTTGCCATGGAATGTCGGTCGGTGCAGCGCGCTCCGCATCCGCGAATGCACTCGCGCAGAATCGGCTGCCATCGTATGCCGAAGGGCACCCGGTTCACCAGCCAGGCGGTCTGCGAAAGCGGAATAGTTCACAGTTTGCGCAAGAGTCATGGGCTGTCCGAGCAAAACCCAAGCCATTTCATTGTTCCGCAGTGAAAATGCGCTGTCGTCTGACTCACCCCTTTTCCGCAGCACCATGACCGCCAGCCTGATCCGCACGACATTCGACAACGCCACGCCGCCGCAGGACGCCGCGCCGTTTGCCTTGAGTCATGCGCAGCAGGATATTCTGCTGCGGCAGGAGTTGCTGGGCAGCGCCA
>JAGDVQ010000040.1 GCA_023255715.1 Thiomonas sp. | reverse complement strand
GATCGAGACCCGCCGTGCGGAAAGCGCCGCGCATCTTCTGCTGGACGCCTTTTACGCTGAGGGCGGGACCGCGCGAAAAGCCGTGGATGCCCCGAAGCTCGCGGTGTCCGCCCCGAGCCTGTACAAGGTGCCGGTAACCCGCAGATGGAATGAGGTCGGCGGCGCTATTATCCCCTGTGCGGACGTGACGCTGGATATTGCACCGGATGGTACGGTAACGCCACGGGAACCCAGCAAGGATGACGGTCTGCGCTACTGCGTCAACGCCAGATGGGCGGATACGGATAAGCCCAGTCCTGAGTTCGACAGGTTCATCAGCGACACCTTGCCCGATCCGGCGGTGCGGCGTCTGGTTCAGCAGTATGTGGGTTACACGCTCATTAGCGACACCCGCTTCCAGGTGGCACAGTGGTGGTTCGGCAATGGGGCCAACGGCAAGGGTTTTCTGGCGCAGATTGTCAGCGCCCTGCACCGCAAGGTGGCTGCCGCCGACATTGAAGACCTGGGTGGCTTCGGGGCGGAAAACCTCATTGATGCCTCACTCATTACCGTGGACGAAACCCCGAAGCGGATTGACGAGCAGCGCCTGAAGTCGGCCATTTCCGGCGACGACCTGAACATCAACCGCAAATATCATGTACCGGTGACCGTCCGCCTGCGGGGCAAGTGGCTGCTGCGTGGAAACGACAAGCCCGCCCTGTCCGACCAGACGGACGGTATCTGGCGGCGGCTACAGATCATCGAGTTCACAGAAAAGTTCGAGGGCAACCGCCGGGATGACATGCTGGCCGACCGGATCGTGGAAAACGAGTTGCCGGGGGTGCTGCGTTGGGCCGTGGACGGACTGGCCGGCGGGGTGTATGCGTGGAATCTGTCGGTGTTCTACCCCGAGGCGGTGTTCACCTTGCAGATCTCGGTATTCGCCATCGTGTTTGCACTGTTCGGTGGCGTGGGCACGGTGATTGGCCCGCTGATCGGCGCCGGGGTGCTCTACAGCCTGTATTCGGCCATCGGCATTTCCACGCCGCAATACTTTCAGTTGATCTACGGTCTGCTCATCGTGCTGCTGGTGCTGTTCATGCCCGGCGGCGTGCTGTCGCTGTTCACCCGCAGGGGGCTGCGTGTCTTCTGAATTCCTTCTTCAACTGCAGGGCGTGAACAAGCGCTTTGGCGGTCATGTGGTGCTCAACGACGTGAGCTTTGGCGTGGCGCCCGGCGAGATTGTCGGACTGGTCGGGCCAAATGGCTCGGGCAAGACCACCACCATCAATGTGATTTCCGGGCTGTATCGCACAGACAGCGGACACATCACGTTCAACGGCCAGCCTGTGCACCACGTCCCGATGCACAAGCTGGCGCATCTGGGCATCAACCGCACCTTCCAGGTGCCCAAGACCTTCCGCGACATGACGGTGCGCGAAAACATCGAGGTCGCGGCGCACTTCGGCCAGCCCGGACATGCGGTGGACGTGCGCGGCATCCTGCGCGAGATCGATCTGGAGACGCAGGCGGACAAGCTGGCGGGTTCGCTCACGGTCAACCAGCAAAAGCTGCTCGACCTGGGTCGCGCCCTGGCCACCGGGCCGAAGCTGCTGCTGGTCGATGAAATCGGCGCCGGGCTCAACCCGGCCGAGCTCGGCGGCATCGCCGATCTGCTGCGCAGGCTGGCCCAGCGCGGCATTGCGCTGATCGTGGTGGAACATCTGATGGCGTTTCTGGGCAGCATCACCTCGCGCGTCATCGTGCTGGGCGCCGGTCGCATGCTGTTTGAAGGTTCGCTCGACGCGGCCTCGCGCCATCCGGAGGTGGTTGCCGCGTTCTTCGGAGGCGAAGCATGAGCGAGGCAACTGCAACCCCACTGCTGAGCGTGCGCAATGTGCAGACCGGCTATGGCGCGCTGCAGGTGCTCTGGGGCGTGGATCTGGACGTGATGCCGGGCGAGACCGTGCTGCTGCTCGGTGCCAACAGCGCAGGCAAGTCCACCCTGCTGCGCACCTTGATCGGCCTGCTGCCCTGCTGGCGCGGCGAGATCGCCTTCGCCGCAGAGCGCATCGACCGACTGCCGCCCGACCAGCGCATCCGCCGTGGCATGGCCTATATGTCCGAGCTGGGGGTGTTTCCCACCCTGTCGATCGACGAGAACATCGCCCTGGGCGGCTATTTCCTGAGCGACGCGCAGGTGCGCAAGCGCAAGGAGCAGTTGTTCGCGTTGTTCCCCGATCTGGCCGCCAAGCGCCGCGACGCGGCGGGCACGCTGTCGGGCGGACAGCGCAAGATGCTGGGCATCGCCAAGGTGCTGATCTCCGAGCCCCGGCTGCTGCTGATGGACGAGCCGTCCTCGGGCCTGGCACCGGTCTTCGTGAAACAGGTCATCGACGTGCTCAAGACCAGCATCGGCGCAGGCACTGCGCTGCTCATCGCCGAGCAGAACGTGGCGTTTCTCGATCTGGCTGACCGCGGCTATCTGATCGACCACGGCAAGGTCAAGCTCAGCGGCACCCGCGCCGAGCTGCAGGCCAGCGACGCGGTGCGCGAGACCTACTTCGGCCTCTGACCCGCGTGGGGCAAGCAGGCCGCATGCCTGCCTGCGGTGATTACACTGCCCCCTTTTTTCTCGATGAAACAACGCGTTCACTCGCTTGACTGGCTGCGGGGCATGATGGCTGTATCCATCATGCTCTATCACATGAGCGGGCAGACAGACACCGGTACCCTGCTGGGCAAGCTGGGCGTCTACGGCGTTTGCGTCTTTTTCATCCTGTCCGGCCTGAGCATGGCCATTGCCTACGACGCTGTACTGCACGGTTTCAGGGGCGCTGCCGAGTTTGTGGTGCGCCGACTGTTTCGCATCTGGCCCCTATTATGGCTGGTACTTGCCCTGGTCGTGATTCCGGCTCATTTTCAAGGCCTGCATTACAGCGGCTGGCAGATTGCGCTCAACCTGACCACCCTGTTTGGGTTCATTTCCCCCACGCATTACATCAATATGGGTGCCTGGTCGATTGGAAATGAAATGGTGTATTACGCACTGACCCCAGGACTGATTGCCGCATACCACTGGCGCAAAGCCATGGGCAATCTGCTCACCCTGATTTCTGCCCTGATTGGGCTCTATTTTGCGTTCAGGGTCATCGATCCCGCTGTGCATCTGCGGTATCAATGGGCGCAATACATCAACCCGCTCAATAATCTGTATTTCTACTGCGCGGGTATCGCCATGTATTATAATTTTCGCAGTATCACAATTCCGGCGCCATGGCGGTTGCCATTGTTTACGCTGATTGTGCTCGCCTTCGTTTCATTTCCAACCTCGGGCGATCAAATCGGAATTGTTTCCGGCCCTCTCCGCGTCGCTTTTTCCTGCATGGCCATTGCGCTGGTTTTCGCATTTTATCAATGCGCTCCGGCATTACCCAAATTCCTGGATAACAAGCTCGAATGGCTCGGGCTGATTTCCTACGGCATTTACCTCCTGCATCCCATCGCCCTGATCTGGACCAAGGCCGCGCTGCACTGGTTGGGAATCGCCAACCCAGCCGTGATTCACACCGCGACCATCGTCATCACCCTTGCCGCCGCCCATCTGGTCTATCAAGTCCTGGAGCGCCCGATGATGCGGCTGGGAAAAATCCTGATCAAGCCCGGCCGTCAAGCAACACGTCCGGACGGCATATCGCAAACGCTCGATTAGGGCCTGTTCACGCTATTGGTGCACACACGGATTCCATCCCTTGCTCGGAATCTGCACGTCGGCCCCCATCCCACAGCGCCAAAAATCCCCGTTCTGCGGAACTAGTTGTCTTTTTCGACTGGGAGAACGGCCCTTGCACCTTGGCGCCTCGGGTCGACGCATTTACATTGTTTTTCAATGATGCTTCGTGTTCAGCGTCCCATGCCGCCCAGCAACGCCACCACCACACCGCCCGAGGCGATTGCCGCCGCCCGCAGCAACCTGCTGCTGGACACGCTGCCGGTCTCGGCGGTGACCAACGCGATGGTGGCGCTCATCGCCGTGGCCCCGCTGAGCAGCAGCCTGGCCAGTACGGGTCTGTGGATCTGGGCAGCTGTGATGCTGGGTCTGCAGGGCATGCGCCTGCTGCTCTGGCTGGCGTGGCGGCGCTCACCCAGCACTGCCACAGACACCGAAACGAACCAACGACACCGCAGGCTGCGGCTGCTGCGCGGCACCGCCTGGGCCACGGGCGCAAGCTGGGGAGCGATCCCCTTGGCGCTGTTTCCCGCCGATCGGCTGGCGCAGAGCATGGTGGCGTTCATTCTGGCCGGAATCAGCGGCGCGGCAGTGGCAGGCCTGGCCTTCGATGCCTGGACCTCCGGGGTGTTCATCGTCTCGCTCATCCTTCCCCTGGCCATGCGGCTGTTTTTCACCGACACGCCCATGACCACCGCGATGGCGGCCACGGTCTGCATCTATCTGCTCTACCTCGCGGTGGCCATCCGCCGGGGCCAGAGCCAGTTTCTGCAACTGCTCGACTGGCGCACGCGCGCCGAGGCCGGCAGTGCGCGTGCACAACGGCAGGCTCGGCTCCATGCGGTGCTGGCACAGTCCAATCAACTCGGCGCGACCGCAACGCACGCCGAATCGTTCTACACGGCCGTCTGCGCGGCGGCAGTCGACAGCGGCGCGTTGCTGCGCGCCACCGTTCTGCTGTCCAGCGTCATCGAGCCACCGAAAGACGCAGCCGCACCCCCCATGGCCGAAGCTGCCTGGCGCGAGGGCAGGCTCCAGTTCATCCCCCGCGACGGCGTGACCGCTGCCTGCATGCCCCTGCGTGTTCAGGGCCGGATCGAGGCGCTGCTCTGCGTGGAAGCCGCCACTTTGCCCGGTGAAGAGGCCAGCTTGCGCGAATGGCTGCAAAACCTCGGCGCCAGCCTGGAGCGCGGGCTGCAGGCCATCGCCCAGCGGGCGCACATCGAGCGTCTCCAGAAGCTCTACAGCGCGCTGATCCGTGTCGGCGAAGTGGTGCTGCAGGCCCGCAGCGCCGACGAGATGGTCGCGCACACCTGCAACACCCTCGCCGAGGACACGCAATTTCACGCCGCGTGGCTGGCGCAGCCCGACCCGGACGGCGCGTTTCACATCCTGGCCCGCGCCGGCGAGGGCGCGGTGCAGCTCGATCACTTTCGCGTGCGTCTGAACGACACCAACCGTGCGCCACTGGTGCTGCGCGTGTGGGATACGCAGACCCTGCAGGTCTGCAACGATCTGCTGCACGACCCGCACATGCTGCCCTGGCGCCAGACGCTGGCGCACTACCGCTGGCATGCCGCGCTGGCTGCACCGGTGCTGCGCGGCGGGGCGCTGTGGGGCGTGCTGGTGTTCACCTCGCCGCAGGCGGGCGCCTTCGATGACCAGACCATCGGCCTGTGCGAACAAGTGGCCGCGCTGCTGGGCTACGGTCTGGACGAGTTCGACGTGAAGGAGCGGCTGAGCCAGTTGCAGCGCATCGAGGCGCACCGTGCACGGCATGACACCCTGACCGGCCTGCCCAACCGCTACGCGCTGGAGCAATACCTGCCCGCCGTGATCGAGCGCGCTCGGCGGCAGGGCAATGCCTTCGCGCTGGGCATGATCGATCTCGACGGCTTCAAGCGCATCAACGACACCTGGGGCCACAGCGCCGGTGACCGCGTGCTGCGCGAGCTCACCCGCCGCCTGCAGGCGGTGCGGCGCCAGGGCGACTATCTGGCGCGGCTGGGTGGCGATGAGTTCATCGTGGTGATGGAAGACCTGAACCCGCTGGAAGTGCACGGGCAGTTCGCCCACAGCGTGGAGCGCCTGCGCCAGGCCGTGGCCGCGCCGTTCGACATCGCGCCCAATGTGCAAATGCCGATGGACATGAGCATCGGCATCGCCAGCTACCCCATCGACGCGCGCGATGCCGACACGTTGATGCGCCTGGCGGACAAGGCGATGTATGCCGCGAAGAGCAGCAAGAGCCAGACTCAGGGATGACAAAGCTCATGAAAAACGCGCCCCGTCGGGCGCGCTTTCCAGATGCCGAATTCCAATCAGAGCGAGGGGATCAACACCTTGTTGATGACGTGAATGACACCATTGCTCGCCCGGACATCGGTTGCAATGATGCTCGCCGGTGTACTGGTGGTATCGGTGATCGTCGGCGGGTTGCCACTGTTGATCGTGATGGTCTGGTTGGCGAGGGTGTTGATGGGTGTCCCGAACGGAATCTGCGACGACAATACTTGTTTGTCTAGGACATGATAGAGCAGCACTGTCTGAAGCTGCGCATTGGTCAGCCCAGTCGGCGCCGCAGCGAAGGCGGCATTCGTCGGTGCAAAAACCGTGAACGGTCCGGGCCCACTCAGCGCGCCTTGCAGGTTGGTCGCCACCACTGCATTGACCAAGCTACTGAACAACGGGTTGACCTGTGCCATCTGCACCACGTTGAGAACTCCCGGTGGGATGAGTACCTTGTTGATCACATGGATCACGCCGTTCGAGGCGCCCACATTGGGTTGCGTCACGGTGGCCTGGGTGAGCGCCGCGTCAGTGATCACGACGCCATTGGCCGTGTTCAGCGACAACGTCGCGGGATTCCCTCCAAAGTTGTAGAGCGTTTGCTGAGTTGCGCCGCCAGCGGCAAGCGCCTGCGCATCTTTCACACCAGAGAGGACGTGATAGAGCAGAATGTCTTTCAGCGCGGCTGCTGGCAGTGCATTGACCATCGCAGTCGGGCTGCTGAAACCCAGCTGCGTTGCCAAAGTGGCGAACGCCTGATCTGTCGGCGCGAACACCGTGAGGTTGGCGTTTGGGGTGTTGAGCGTATCGACCAGCCCCGCCTTGGAGGCCGCCGCCACCAAGGCCGTGAAACCCTGCTGCTGGGCAACCTGTGCAATCGTTCCGGGGGAGCCGCCTCCGTCACCACCACAGGCCGCCAGACTGAATGCCGCAGCAAGTGCGGCAAACCACTTGATCCATCTGCTCATCACATTCTCCTTCGCACATCGGGGTTGAGGACGCAGCGTGTCACACGCTGTTTCACATGTTGCTGGAGAATGCAAAACCCCTGCCTTGATGGTGTTTTGTCTAGGACAACTATTTCACCAGCGGCCGAATATGGGTGAAGCCGCCATCCACCGGCAGGATGTGGCCGGTGGTGCGGCTGGCTGCGTCCGACAGCAGCCAGGCCATCGCCGCGGCGATTTGATCTGCGGTCTGCACCCCGCCCAGCGGGTATTGCTTGCCTGCGCCCTCGCGCATCGTCGGGATCTTGAGCATGCCGGCGGTCAGCGGCGTGTCGGTCATCCCCGGGGCGACGGCGTTGACGCGCAGGCCCTGCGCGGCGTAGGTGGCTGCGGCGCTGCGCACCAGGCCCTCGATCCCGGCCTTGGCCGCGGCGATCGCCTCGTGGTTGGCCACGCCGATCTGCGCGACCACCGAGCTCACCAGCACCGCAGCCCCCGGCGCTTGCGCCGCGCGGCGCGACTCGATCCAGGCGCTGAGCATGGCGATCGCGCTCTCCAGGTTGACATGCAGCACCTCGCGCCATTGCGCAGCAGACGTGCGGTGCAGCGGCGCAATCAGCGTGTTGCCGACGCAATGCGCCAGGTGCGTCGGCGCGCCCAGTTGCGCGGTGCAGGCGGCAACCGCGGCAGCTGCACCCTCGGGCGTGGTGGTGTCTGCGGCGATGCGCGCGTGCGCCGACACGTCGGCGAGCTGCGCGGCGTCGCGGCCGACCGCGGCGATCTGCCAACCCTGCGCGTGCAGTCGTGCGCACAGCGCCCGGCCGATGCCGCCACGCGCGCCGGTGACCAGAACGATGGGGGTGGATGTGTCAGTCATGGAACAGTGCTCCTTGTCGGTTGGGGATGGGAGATGCGGCCTGCGCTGCGTGTTTTTGCACCCAGGCCCAGTACGCGGAAAACGAACGGCTGCGCTGCGGCGGCTCGGGCCAGGGCGCTGGCGGCTCGGCCAGCCCCAGACCGTCCCACGCCGCGCCCAGATGCGGGTTGCGCCAGCCCTGCACCGTGCGCGCTGCGCGCAGCGCCTGGAGCAGCTGCGCCTGTGGTGCGAACCAGCGCGGCGCGGCAAGCGCCTGCATGCGCGTGACGACGAACTGCCAGCGCCGCGCCGACCACGGCCAGCGCGCGTGCCAGTCGGCGTCGAGCACGGCAACCGGCAGCAAACCGGCCGGCGCCTCGCCCAGCGCCCAGGGATGGACCAGCCAGACGTCGCGCCCGGCGACCGCGCGCGCATCCGGCGCGGCAAATCCCGCCTCGAGCGGTGCGGTGTGCAGCGGCGGCTCGGCCACGCCGTCATGCGGCGCGCCCGGCTCGGCGCCGACATCGCGCGGCGTTGCCGCCAAGCGCGCAAGCGCCGGGTAGTCGGCATCGATCACCGTGCCCGGGCTGTGCCACGCGGCTGGGGCGAACCGGGCGACGTTGTCGGCGTTGAACACGTAGGGCTTGCTGCTCGCGGTTCCCGCCACCCATTGCCACGACAGGTGGTTGCTGGCGAGATCGCCGTCGAGCAAATGCGCGACCATCCAGTCCGCGCCCGCGCGCCAATGCACCTTGCGCAGGTGCACGGTGTAGGACGCCAGCCACATGCGCGCGTGGTTGTGCACATAGCCGGTGGCGTAGAGCGCGCGCACCGCCTGGTCGATCGCCGGCACGCCGGTGCGGGCCTCGCACAAATCCGCGGGCAGCGTGCGCGCGTACGCCGCATCGGGCAGCGGGCCGGGGTGGTGCGATTGCACGATGGCCGCGGCATCGCAGCGCCAAGTGTGCTGAAAATACGCGCGCCAGCCCAGTTCCTGCAGCAGCTTGTGGTCCAGCCCCAGACCGTGGCGGCGCTGCAGCTCGCCGACCACCTGGTGCAGCTGCAACAACCCGTGGGTGAGATAGGGAGACAGCCGCGTGACCGCGCCGTGCAGATGGTTGCGGCTTTGCGCGTACGCCTGCGGCCGCACCGCAGCCAGCCGCGCGAGCGCCGCATCGCAGGTCGGCGCGAAGTCTTCTGCCGGGTCTGTGCTCACGCTGCCTCCCGGATCGCCTGCGCCTGGGACTGGATGCGCGCGCGCTCGTCCGCGCCCAGGCGGGCGAGGTTTTTCACCTGCATTCCCATGCGCGGGTTGGCGGCGAGCAGCGCCTCGTGGTGCAGCAAAAAGTCCCAGTACAGCACGGTGTACGGACAGGCGCGCTCGCCCGTGCGCTGCGCCGGGTCGAAGCGGCAGCCGCGGCACAAACTCCCCGCGCTCATGCGCGCGATGTACTTGCCGCTGGCGATGTACGGCTTGCTCGCCATCAGCCCGCCGTCGGCGAACTGGCTCATGCCGATGACGTTCGGCAGCTCGACCCACTCGACCGCATCCACATACACCGCGAGAAACCAGTCGCTGATGCCGCGCGGCTCGACCCCGAGCAAAAGCGCGTACAGGCCGACGATCATCAGCCGCTGGATGTGGTGCGCATACCCGGTGCGCAGCGTTTGCGTGAGCGCATCGCGCAGGCAGGCCATGTCGGTGTCGCCGCTCCAGAACCACGCCGGCAGCGGCGCGTGCGCATCGAGTGCGTTGGACTGCGCATACTCCGGCATGCGGGTCCAGTAGATGCCGCGCACGTACTCGCGCCAGCCGAGGATCTGGCGGATGAAGCCCTCGGCGCTGGCGATCGGCACGGCGCCTGCGCGCCACGCGGCCTCTGCCGCCGCAACCACTTCGCGCGCGGTGAGCAGCTTGAGGTTGAGCGCAGCCGACAGATGCGCGTGCCACAGCCACGCCTGCCCGGGCCACAGCGCATCCTGCCAGCGGCCAAACTGCGGCAGGCGCTCGCGCACGAAACGGTCGAGCGCGGCAAGCGCCTGCGCGCGCGTGATCGGCCAGGCGAAGTCGTCGAGGCTGCCGGGATGGCTGGCAAAGCGCTGCTGCACCAGCGCCAGCACCTCGCGGGTGATGGCGTCGGGCGCAAACCGCGCGGGCTCAGGCACCGCGCCGGGGCCGTCCTTGCCAAACGCCTCGCGGTTGTCGGCGTCGAAGTTCCACTGCCCGCCTGCGGGCTGGTCGCCGTCCATCAGCACGCCGTGCTGCTGGCGCATCGCGCGGTAGAAATGCTCCATGCGCAGCTGCTTGCGGCCGCGGGCGTGCGCCGCAAAGTCGCGCACCGTGGCGTAGAAGTGGCGATCGTCGCGCAGGTCGAGCGGCAGGCCCAGCGCCTTGGCCTCGGACTGCAGCGCGTGCAATACACGCCAGTCGCCCGGTGCGGTCAGCACCAGCCCTGCCGGGCGCAGCGCCTGCACCGCGCGGCGCAGCTCGGTGGCGAGGCTTCCCGTATTGGCCGGGTCGTCGAGGCGGGTGTAGTGCAGCGCCCAGCCGCGCGCGGTGAGCTCGGCGGCGAAGTGCCGCATGGCTGCGAGAAACAGCGCGATGCGCGGCTGGCTCGACCATACATGGGTGGACTCCTCGGCCACTTCGGCCATCCACACCGCATCCTGCGCGGGGTCGAACCCGTCGAACGCGCTTGCGTGCAGGTCGAGCTGGTCGCCCAGCACCAGCACCAGGTGGCGCAGCGGTTGCGCAGGATCAGGTGTCGTCATGCAGCTCCCCGGTCTGGCCAGCGGCCCTGTTGCGATGCTTGCGGCAGGCTTCGCTGCAATAGCGCACCTGCTCCCAGTTCTTCGCCCAGGCGCGACGCCAGCTCATCGGTCGGCCGCAGACCGCGCAGGGCTTGCTCGGCAGGTGGGCCTTGTTGCCCTTGTGCGCGGTGCGCGGCGGGCTCATTCGAACAACTCCCGCTGGGCAGGCGCAGTCTGCGCGGTGCGCCTTGCCTGAGGCCGCTGGCCGGTAGGCGGCAGGCCGCTCTTGCGCGAACCGTGCCGCTGCTGCACCGCCTGCGCCTGCTCGCGTGCGGCCGGGCTCTGGCGGATGGCATACAGCCGATCCTTGGCCTGCTTGAGCGCGGCGCGCGCATCGACGATGGGCGGCGGGTAGTCTGGCGTGCCCCACTCCGGCACCCAGCGGCGGATGAACACGCCCTGCGGGTCGTGGTCGGCCTGCTGCTTGGCAGGCGAATACATGCGCAGGGTGTTGATGCCGGTGGTGCCCGACTGCATCTGCATCTGGCTCCAGTGGATGCCGGGCTCGAAATCGAGGAACTGCCGCGCCAGATGCAGCCCGGGCTCGCGCCAGTGCAGCCACAGGTGGTACGCGGCAAAGCTCACCAGCATCGCGCGCATGCGGAAGTTGATCCAGCCGGTGGCGTTCAGGCACCGCATGCAGGCATCGACCATCGGGTAGCCGGTGCGGCCTTCGCGCCAGGCGTCAAAGCGCGCGCGGTCGAACGCGGCTTCGCGCAGGCCGTCGTAGACGCGGGCGAAGTTGTGGAACTCGATGTCGGGCTGGTCTTCGAGCTTTTGCATGAAGTGGCAATGCCAGCGCAGCCGCCCGGCAAAGCCGCGCAGGTGGTAGGCAAAGCTGCGCGCCTGCGGGTCGGCCGCGCGCAGCAGCTGCGCGATGCGCGCCTCGGTGGCCTGGTGCACCTGTCGCATCGAAATCGTGCCAAAGGCCAGATGCGCGCTCAGCCGCGAGCAGCCGGTCTCGGCGGTGAGCGGGCTGGATAGATCACGGCGGTAATGCGCGCCGCGCTGCGACAAAAAGCTCTCGAGCACCGCGGCTGCCGCTTGCCCACTGGCGGCAGGCGTGGGCCGCGCAGGCGGCAGGCCGAGTTTGGGCAAAGACGGGAAGTCCCCGGCTGGCGGCAGCGCCGCGACGGTGCGGAACCGCGCGGCAGGGGCGACGCAC
>JAGDVQ010000104.1 GCA_023255715.1 Thiomonas sp. | reverse complement strand
ATCGCGCCCGACCGCATCGCCCCCTATCGCGGCACCCCGCACGACACCTCCGACTGGCCCACTCCCGAACCGCCCGAAACCCCCCCATCCTTCACCGCCATCGAACCGCTCCCGGTCGATCCCGCCACCATCCCGCTCGATCAGGCCCCGCTGGTCATCGCCGCCGGCAACGGTGTCACCGATTTCGCCGCCTTCCTCGACCTCGCCCGCGCCCTCGGCGCCACCCCCGGCGCCAGCCGCGTGGTGTGCGATTCCGGCCATCTCCCCCGCGCCCTGCAAATCGGCGCCTCCGGCACCGTTCTGAACGCGGAATGCTACATCGCCCTCGGCATCTCCGGCGCACCCCAGCATTTGCAAGGCATCGGCACGGTCGAGCACATCGTCGCGATCAACACCGACCTCCACGCCGCCATCATCGCCCGCGAGCTGGGCATTCCGGCAGTCGTCGGCGCGGGCAATGCAACCAGCTCTGTGCCCAGCGGTGAGACGGTCACCATCTCCTGCGCCGAAGGCGATGCGGGAAAGGCCTACCGCGGCGCAGTACCGTTTCACGTCGACAGACTCGAGGTTGGCGACATTGCGCGGCCAGCCACCGGCATCATGATCAACATCGGCAATCCCGAAATCGCCTTCAAGACGTCGTTCCTGCCCAACGACGGCGTGGGACTGGCGCGCATGGAATTCGTCATCAACGAAACCATCAAGGCGCACCCGCTGGCCCTGTTGCACCCGGAAAAAGTCAAGGACCCCGCTGCACGCGCGGCAATCGACCGCCTGCTGCGCGGCTATCCGGACGGGGCGCGCTTTTTCGTGCAGCGGCTCGCCGAGGGCATCGGCACGATTGCAGCAGCGTTCTGGCCCAAGCCAGTGGTCGTGCGCATGTCCGATTTCAAGTCCAACGAATACGCCAGCCTGATCGGCGGCGCCGACTTCGAGCCGGACGAATCCAATCCCATGATCGGCTTTCGCGGCGCCTCGCGCTATGCCCACCCAGCGTATGCCGAGGGTTTTCGACTGGAGTGCCTGGCCATGAAACGCGTGCGCGAGGACATGGGGCTCAGCAATGTGATTCTCATGCTGCCCTTCGTACGCCGGGTGCAGGAAGCCGATGCGGTGCTGGCCAAGATGGCCGAATTCGGCCTCAAGCGCGGTGAAAACGGGCTGCAGGTCTACGCCATGTGCGAAATCCCGAACAACGTCATCCTCATCGACCAGTTCGCCAAGCGCTTCGACGGCTTTTCCATCGGCTCCAACGACCTCACCCAGCTCACCTTGGGCGTGGACCGCGACAGCGAAATCGTCGCCTTCGACTACGACGAGCGCGACGACGGCGTCAAGGAGATGATCCGCCTGGCGGTCGAGGGCTGCCGGCGCAATGGCATCCACTCGGGGCTCTGCGGTCAGGCGCCGTCGGACTATCCGGAAATGGCCGAATTCCTGGTCGAGATCGGCATCGACACCATGAGCCTCAATCCGGACACGGTCATCGCCACCACCCAGCATGTGCTCGCGGTGGAGGCGCGTCTTGGCCGCAAGCCACGCAACCTGGAGACCAAGTGATGAGCGACCCGGTTCGTATTCCCACGCCGGCGCATCGCACCAAACGTCGCCAGCCACTGCCTTGGGAACGGCCCAAGCCGGTGGAAGAGGAGGCACAGGCGCAGGCGCGGCTGCGCGCCATCATGGAGCACTCGTCGTATGTCCCCGCGGACCGCGATGTGGATTTTGTACATACCGACGCGCAGCGCGGGCTGCGGCTGCTGCTCGACTATCAAAAAGCCGAGAGCATCCTGGAAGCGCACGGCATCGGCCGCACCATTGTGATTTTCGGCAGCACCCGACTGCGCGAACCGCAGACGGCGCGCGCCGAACTCGACGCCGCGCGCCAACGAGCCGCTGCACACCCCGAGGATGGCGCCGCAGCCAAGGCGCTGCGGCTGGCCGAACGGCGCATGGCGCTGTCGCACTATTACAAGGTCGGTGTGGAACTCGGGCATTTGATCGGCGCGGCGGGAATCCCAGGGCTTGCGGTGATGACCGGCGGCGGCCCAGGCGGCATGGAAGCGGCCAATCGCGGTGCGTTCGAGGCGGGCGCGCAGACCATCGGGCTGAACATCACCCTGCCGCGCGAGCAGTATCCCAACCCCTACCTCACACCCGGGCTGTGTTTCCAGTTTCATTATTTTGCATTGCGCAAACTGCATTTCATGCAGCGCGCAGCAGCGATCGTCGCGCTGCCAGGCGGCTTCGGCACGCTCGACGAATTGTTTGGCGCCATCACCCTGATCCAGACCCGCAAGTCCGCGCCGATTCCGGTGGTGCTGATTGGTGAGTCGTATTGGCGCGGGGTGTTCAACGTTGACTTCCTGCTCGAAGCCGGCGCGATCGACGAGGAAGATGCCGAGCTGTTCTGGTTTGCCGAAACCGCGCAGGAGGCTTGGGACGGCATCCGCACCTGGCATGCGCGCAACGACACGCCACTCGACGCCCCCACCCCACCGACACAACAAACACAACAAGGACGACAAGCATGAAACTCTCCTTCCACGGCGCCGACCGCAACGTCACCGGCTCATGCCATCTGCTGGAAGCTCAGGGCAAGCGTGTGCTCATCGACTGCGGCATGTTCCAGGGCAGCCGCGAGCTCGACGAGGAAAACGCCGAGGACTTCGGCTTCGACCCCAAATCCATCGACCTGCTGCTGCTGACCCACGCGCACCTCGACCACTGCGGGCGCATTCCACTGCTGGTCAAGCGCGGGTTTCGCGGCGAGATCATCACCACGGCGGCCACGCGCGAGCTCACCCGCGTGGTGCTGCTCGACTCTGCGCATCTGCAGGAGGAGGAAGCCGAGCATCACAACCGGCATCCGCATCGCCAGGGTGATGCGCCAAGCGAGCCGCTGTACACCACGCTCGACGCGCTCAACGCGATGGATGCCTTTGGGCGCACCGCATCCTATGGGCAGGCCATCGAACTGACGCCGGGGCTGGTTGCAACCTTCTTCGACGCCGGGCACATCCTCGGGTCGGCCAGCATCCGCATTGAGCAGACCTCGGCGGGTGCGCGCCGCTCGGTCATCTTCTCCGGCGATCTGGGCAACAGTGGCCGCGCCGTGCTGCGTGACCCGCAACTGCCACCGCGCGCCGACGCGGTCGTCATGGAAACCACCTACGGCGACCGGCTGCACAAACCGGTCGACGCGTCGATCACCGAGTTGTTCGCTGCCGTCGGTGATACCCTGCACCGCGGCGGTAACGTCATCATCCCAACGTTTGCGCTCGAGCGCGCGCAGGAACTGCTGTACGACCTGCGCGAAGGCATCGAGGGGGACAAGTTGCCGAGCTCAATGCAGGTTTTCCTGGATTCGCCGATGGCGATTTCCGCCACAGAGATCTTCCGTCACCACCCCGAGTGTTATGGCGCCGAGATCGACGCGCTGTTTCGCAGTGGCAAGGATCCGTTCTCGCTGCCGGGCCTGCATTTCACCCGCGAATCGGCCGACTCGATTGCGCTCAACCGCCTGACCGGAGGAGCCGTGATCATGGCGGGCTCGGGAATGGCAACCGGCGGGCGAGTGCGTCACCACCTGCGCCACAATCTGTGGCGTCACGAGTCGAGCGTGGTGTTCGTCGGTTACGCGGCACGCGGCACACTCGCCCGCCTGCTTATCGACGGTGCAAAGACAGTCAAGCTGTTCGGCGAGGAAATTCCAGTCCACGCACGGCTCTACACCATCAACGGCTTCTCGGCACATGCCGATCAGCGCGAGCTGCTGGCATGGCAACAGGCACTCAAGCCGGAGCAAACCATCCTCGTCCATGGCGACCCGGACAGCATGGACGCGTTTGCGGCGCTGCTCAAAGAAACCCAGGTACATCGTCCCGCCCAGGGTGACGTGATTGCCATCTGATGACATTGACCCAGATGTCTGGCCCCAGCGTCTCCCGACCCGCGCTGCAGCATGATGAACTGCTGGCGCTCGACGCCTACTGGCGCGCCGCGCTGTACCTGTGTGTCGGCATGCTTTACCTGCGTGACAACCCGTTGCTCAAGGAGCCGCTCGGGATGGAACACATCAAGAAGCGCCTGCTCGGGCATTGGGGTTCAGACGCCGGACAGGCACTAGTCTGGACGCACCTGAACCGTGTGATTCGGCAGCTTGATCTTGACGCCCTGTTCATTTCCGGACCGGGCCATGGCGCTCCAGCGGTGCTGGCACACGCCTGGCTAGAAAACACCTACGGCGAGGTCTATCCTGACCGAGGTCAGGGCGAAACCGGAATGAGGCGTTTTTTTCAGCAATTTTCCTTTCCCGGCGGCACAGGTAGCCACTGCACACCAGAAACTCCCGGGTCGATCCATGAGGGCGGCGAACTCGGTTATAGCCTGGCACATGCCTTTGGTGCCGTGTTCGACCACCCCGATCTGATTGCGGTGTGCATGATCGGTGATGGCGAGGCCGAGACCGGTCCACTCTCCGGCGCGTGGCACGCCAACAAGTTTCTCAACCCAGTGCATGATGGGGCGGTCTTGCCCGTTCTGCACCTCAATGGCTACAAGATCGCCAACCCGACCGTACTGGCGCGCATCGGCGAAGACGAACTGAACCATCTCTTTCGCGGTTACGGCTACGCGCCGCATGTCGTCGCTGGCGACGACCCCATGCAGGTGCACCGCCAGCTTGCCGCAACCCTGGATCAGGTGATCGATGACATTCGCACCATTCAGCGACGCGCCCGACAAGAAGGGCAGACCATGCGCCCGGCATGGCCGATGATCGTGCTGCGCACACCCAAGGGCTGGACAGGCCCGAAGGTTGTTGACGGCCACAAGGTCGAGGGATTCTGGCGTGCGCATCAGATTCCGCTCGACCCGCACACCGATCCTGGGCACTTGGCCCAACTCGACGCCTGGCTGAGGAGCTATCGCCCCGCCAAGCTGTTCACCCGCGACGGCCATCTGCTGCCCGAACTGGCTGCGCTGGCGCCAAAGGGCGCCCGGCGGATGAGCGCAAACCCCGTGGCCAATGGGGGGCTGCTGCGCAAGCCGCTTGCATTGCCCGATCTGGCTGCCTATGCAGTGGCGGTCGATCAGCCCGGCGGTGCGTTCTTCGAGAACACCCGGCCGCTGGGCCAGATGCTGCGCGACTTGATGCGGGCGAATCCATCGAACTTCCGTTTTTTCTGCCCGGACGAGACCGCGTCGAACCGTCTGGACGACATCTACCAGGCCAGCGGCAAGGCCTGGATGGGCACGCTACTGCCCGAAGACGCCGACGGCTCGCATCTGGCGCGCGATGGACGCGTGATGGAAGTGTTGTCCGAACACCTGCTCGAAGGCTGGTTGGAGGGCTATCTGCTGAGCGGTCGGCATGGTCTGTTCGCCTCCTATGAAGCGTTCATTCATGTCATCGACTCCATGTTCAACCAGCATGCCAAGTGGCTGGAAAAGGCGCGCGATGTCGCATGGCGGGCGCCGGTGTCGTCGCTCAACATCCTGCTCACGTCCACGGTCTGGCGGCAGGACCACAATGGCTTTTCGCACCAGGATCCGGGGTTTCTCGATCTGGTCACCAACAAGAGCCCGCAAGTCACCCGCATCTACCTTCCGCCGGATGCCAACTGCCTGCTGGTGATCGCGCAGCACTGCCTGGCCAGCGAAAACAAGGTCAATGTGATCGTCGCCGACAAACAGGAACATCTGCAGTACCTGAGTCTGACCGACGCTGCGGCCCACTGTGCCAAGGGCATCGGCATCTGGGATTGGGCTGGCAACGATGTCGATGGCGAACCCGATCTGGTTCTCGCATGCGCCGGCGACGTGCCAACGATGGAGGCGCTGGCGGCCTCGGCGTTGCTGCAGGAACACTTTGCACATTTGAAGATCCGCTTCATCAATGTGGTCGACCTGTTCCGTCTGGTGCCGGACTCCGAGCATGAGCACGGTTTGAGCGATCGTGCGTTTGACCGCCTGTTCACCCGCGACAAGCCGGTGATCTTCAATTTCCACGGCTATCCCTGGCTGATCCACAAGCTCACCTACCGGCGCTCCAACGCGCGCAACATCCACGTGCGCGGATACAAGGAGCATGGGAACATCAATACGCCGATGGATCTGGCCATCCGCAATCAGATCGATCGCTTCAACCTCGTCATCGACGCCATCGACCGCGTCCCCGCGCTGAGAGACAGTGGCGTCGCGGTCAAGGCGGCGATGCGCGACAGAATCCTCGCATGTCAACGATACGCCATGGCCGAGGGAATCGATCCTCCCGAGATCGCTAACTGGCGCTGGCCTGCACCCTTGCGCCGCACGACGGACTGATTCGCCCCCATCTTTTTTTCCAGCAGAGATCCCGCCATGAGCACTCATCAGAAACTCGAAGACATCGCCGCGTTGATGGCCTTTCTGAACAAGGACTATCCGAGCGAGACCAAGGCGTTTTCCAATTTTTTGCAGAAGGCCGAGGGTGGCCCAGCGCTGGACAGGCGGGTGAAAGAACTCATCAATGTGGCACTGTCGGTCGCGGCGCAATGCGAGTGGTGCATCGCCATCCACGTCAAGGGCGCGCTCGATTCGGGCGCAACCCGCGACGAAGTGATGACTGCCGCCTTCATGGCCGTGATGATGCACGGTGGCCCAGCGCTGATGTATCTCACCCCTGTGCGGCAAGCCCTCGACGAATTGGGCCAGATGCCCAACGGCGTGCCGGGTGCCTGACCCTGTCCCCCGTCATCTCATGAGGCGTCAACAATGAATCAAGATCTGCACCTGCGCTTTTTGCGCGACATGCTGCGCGCCCGTCGGCTGGAAGAACGCCTTGCGCAGGAATACGCCAAGGGCAATATCGGCGGCTTTTTGCACCTCTACCCCGGCGAGGAAGCGGTCGCTGTGGGCGTGGTCGCTGCCGCCGAGCCAGGGGACTACATCGTCAGCACCTACCGCGAGCATGTGCATGCGCTGGCGCGTGGCGTGCCGATGCGCGCCATCGTTGCCGAATTGTTTGGCAAGCGTGGCGGCTGCTCCGGCGGGCTCGGTGGGTCGATGCATTTGTTCGACGCGCAGCGGCGCTTTCTCGGCGGTTACGCCATCGTCGGCGAGACCTTTCCGATTGCCATCGGTGCCGCCTACGCGGTGCAGCTGCGTGGGCTGCCCGAGGCGGTGATCTGCTTTTTTGGCGACGGCGCAGTCAACCAGGGCACCTTTCACGAATCGCTCAACATGGCCGCGTTGTGGAAGCTACCGGTGCTGTTCGTCTGCGAAAACAACCACTACCAGATCGGCACAGAAATCCACCGGCACTCCGCCCTCACCGAAGTGTCCAAGCGCGCCTGCGCCTACGGCATCGCCGCGCAGCGCGCCAGCGGCATGGATGCGCAAGTGGTCCATGAGCGCACAAGCACCATGCTCGCACAAGTCCGCGCTGGTCAGGGGCCGCAACTGCTTGAGCTCGAGACCTACCGCTACCGTGGCCATTCGATGGCCGATCCAGGCAGCTACCGCCCAGCGGTCGAGGTCGCCGCCTACACTGCACAAGACCCGATCGGCGCCGAATTGCGCGAGCTCGCACTGCACTGCCCGGACGACGCGACCCTTGCCCGCCTGGGACTGGAAAGCTGCTCGGCGCTGGCCGCGCGCTATGTGCAAGCCGGGCATCTGGACACCGCGGCATTGACCCGGCTCGAAGCCGAGATCCAGGCCGAAATCGACGACGCGGTGGCGTTTGCAGCGACCTCTCCCGAGCCGACGCTTGACGACGCGCGCCGCGCGTTGCGCCCCGGGGTCGATCTGGCCACATTGATCTGAGGAGCCGCCATGTCCGTCCAGAACATCACCTATTGGCAAGCACTCAACCGTGCGCTCGACGCCGAAATGGCAGCGGATGAGGCCGTGTTCATCCTCGGCGAGGACGTTGGTCTTTACGGCGGCACGTACCGGGTCACCGAAGGACTGCAGGCCAAGTATGGCGATCGCCGCGTGCTCGATACACCGATTTCCGAAGGCAGCTTCACCGGACTGGGCGTCGGCGCTGCGCTGGTCGGCATGCGCCCGGTGGTCGAAATCATGACAGTCAACTTCGCGCTGCTCGCGCTCGACGCCATCATCAACATGGCAGCGAAGATTCCGTTCATGTCCGGCGGGCAGTTCCACATGCCGCTGACCATCCGCATGCCCGGGGGCGTGGCCCACCAGCTCGCGGCGCAACATTCACAGCGTCTGGAACACACGCTGATGAACGTCGCCGGGCTGCGCATCGTCGTGCCGGCCACACCGCAGGACGCCTACTGGCAACTGCGCCAGGCCATCCGTGCGGACGATTGCGTCATCGTCCTCGAACACGAACTGCTCAACTTCGAGCAAGGCCCGGTCGACGAATCCGCCGCGCCCCCGCCGCCGCACCGCGCCATCGTTCGCCGCAACGGACGCGATCTCACCATCATCACCTACTCGCGCATGGTCAAACCGACGCTGACCGCCGCCGCGCAACTCGCAGCAAGCGGGATCGACGCCGAGGTCATCGACCTGCGCTCACTGTCCCCGATCGACTGGCCCACCTGCGTCGCCTCTTTGCGTCGCACCGGGCGCTTGCTCATCGTCGAGGAAGACAGTCGCTTTGCCGGCGCCGGCGCGGAAATCGCCGCCAGCCTCACCGAGCTGTGTTTTTCCAGCCTGCGCGCCGCCCCCGTGCGGCTGGCCGCGCTCGATCTGCCTACGCCGTACAACAAGCGGCTGGAAGAACTCTCCATCCCGCAACCTGCCGACATCGCAGCCGCCGCGCGCGCGCTGATCGGTGCCAACCCCGAGGAGAACGCCGCATGAGCAAGACTGCAGTAACCCTGCCCGTGCTGTCCGACACGATGCAGACCGGGCGCATCATCCGCTGGCTCAAGCAACCGGGCGATACGGTCAAACGCGGCGACGTGCTCGCCGAGGTCGAGTCCGACAAGGCGATCATGGACGTTGAAGCCTATGCTGACGGCGTTCTGGTCGGGCCACTCGCTGCGGTCGATACCGACGTTGCGGTGAAGTCGATCATTGCCTGGATCGACAATCTGCCACCACAGCCGACTGCCGCCACGTCATCCCCTGCGCCGAGCCCCTCGGCGCCACCGCAAACGCCAGCGGCCGCTCCAGCACCTACACCGCCAGCCGGGGCAACGCCAACACCGACCGAGCCCACTTCGGCACCCCCCACAGCAGTTGTTGCCACCGGCGCCACCACCAGCCCGGTCCTCGCCGCGGCGCTGGCCGCACGCGAGGGTGGCGGCGCTGCCTCGCCATTCGCCCGTGGCCTGGCAACCGAGCTGGGCATCGACCTCAGCCTGCTCAAACCAGGCACCGACGGCCGGATCGGCACCGCGCAAGTGCTCGCTGCGGCGATCGGCCCGCAGCTGCCGCACCTCGACCTCGGTCCCGTGCATCGCATCGAGCGGCCAACCCCACTCAAGGCGGCGATGGCCGACAACATGCAGCGCACGGTGCACACGCCGACCTTCCATGTCACGACCGCGCTTGATCTGCGCGCAATCGACGCGGCAGCCCAGGCCGCGCACCAGTCGTTCACCCTGCTGCTGGCGCACGCCTGCGCGCAGGCCATCGACAAGCATCCGGACTTCAACGCCTGCTGGACGCCCGGCGGGCTGGCGCGGCGCGAGCGGATCGACATCGCCATCGCGGTCGACACCGATGGCGGCCTCATCACTCCGGTGTTGCGCGACGCCATGCGGCCGCTTGCCGAGCTGGCCGAGGACTGGCGAGAACTGCGCGACAAGGTCGCCCGCCGTCGCCTGGTTCCTGCCGACTACACCGGTGCGACGTTCTATCTCTCCAACCTCGGCATGTTCGCCGCAGTCGAGCAGTTCGACGCCATCGTGCCGCTTGGCTCTGCGGCAATCCTCGCCGTTGCCGCACCTGCACACGATGGCCGCACGCGCTTGACCCTCACCTGCGACCACCGCGTCATCGCCGGAGCGGATGCGGCGCGGTTTCTGGCCACTCTCGCCGAGCAGCTCCAGGCGACCCAGGCAACGATCAAATGAACACAACCCCGCCGACATCCCCAGAGGCCATCGAGGCCGCATGGCAGCAACTTGCAGCGCACCACCAGGAGATTGGCGCGCTGCACCTGCGCGACCTGTTTGCACAAGACCCACAGCGCGGTGAGCGCATGCATCTCGAAGCCGCCGGGATCTACCTCGACTTCGCGAAAAATCGATTGACCGACCGCACCATCGCGCTGCTGCTCGATCTGGCGCAGGCCTGCGGTGTGCCTGCACGGCGCGACGCCATGTTCCGCGGCGAACCGGTCAACGCCACCGAAAAACGCGCCGCATTGCATACCGCGTTGCGCGCACCCACGGGCACCCGGGTGGTGGTCGACGGCGTCGATGTCGTTGCGCAAGTGCACGTCATGCTCGATCGCATGGCCGATTTTGCGCATCGCGTGCGCACCGGGCAGTGGCGCGGCTACACCGGCAAGCCGATCCGCAATGTCGTCAACATCGGCATTGGCGGCTCCGATCTCGGTCCGGCAATGGCCTGCGAGGCGCTGCGCCAGAACTGTCACGGCGGGTTGCACATGGCCTTCGTCTCCAACCTCGACCCGGCCGACTTGTTCGAGGCCACGCGTTGCGCCAGCGCCGACGAAACGCTGTTCATCGTTTGCTCCAAGAGCTTTCGGACCTTCGACACCTTGACCAACGCCCGGGCGGCTCGCGCGTGGTGCGTGGGCCAACTGGGCGATGAGCGTGCCGTGGCCAACCACTTTGTTGCGGTGTCGAGCAATGCGCAGGCGGTGGCCGAATTCGGCATCGATCCCCGCCATCTGTTCGGCATGTGGGATTGGGTGGGCGGGCGCTATTCCATGGACTCGGCCATCGGCCTGAGCACGATGATCGCCATCGGCCCCGACAACTTCCGCCAGTTGCTCGCCGGCTTTCGTGCGATGGACGAGCACTTTCTCTCGGCACCGCTGCACCAGAACATGCCGGTCCTGCTCGGACTGATTGCAGTGTGGAACAACAACCTGCTCGGCGCAGAAACCCAGGCCATCCTGCCCTACAGCCACGCGCTGCGGCGACTGCCAGCGTATCTGCAGCAATTGGTCATGGAGAGCAACGGCAAGCACGTCAGCGCCTCTGGTCAGCCGGTGCTACGGGCGACCGCTCCCATCGTCTGGGGCGAGCCAGGAACCAACGGCCAGCATTCGTTTTTTCAACTGCTGCACCAGGGCACGCGCCTTGTTCCCTGCGACTTCATCGGCTTTTGCCGCAGCACCACGGGCGACGCAGCGCAGCACGATCTGCTGATGGCCAATCTATTTGCGCAAGGCGAAGCGCTGGCGTTTGGCAAGACGGCGCAGGCGCTGCTCGCCGAAGGCGTGCCGCCGCCGCAGGTCGCGCAACGCGTCTGCGAGGGCAACCGCCCGAGCAACACCCTGCTTGCCGACGCGCTCACGCCCTTCACCCTCGGCGCGCTGATTGCGCTCTACGAGCACAGTGTGTTCACTCAGGGGGTGGTGTGGGACATCGACTCGTTCGACCAATGGGGCGTCGAGCTGGGCAAGGTGCTTGCCACGCGCATCGCAGGCGAACTGTCCAGAAATGACGACGCCGCATTCGCGCACGACAGTTCGACCAACGCGCTGATTCACCGTTACCGCGCGGCAATCCGCACACTGAGACCCTCATCATGAACCCGAGCCAGCGACAGTCGCAGTTTTTGACCGACGACCGCCAGACCCAGCCGCACATGCTGGTGCGCCGCTCGATCGCCCTGGTGCTGG
>JAGDVQ010000047.1 GCA_023255715.1 Thiomonas sp. | reverse complement strand
CCACGCGGGTGCTGCCAGTCGGCATCCCCGAGGGCGACCGGGTGGACAACGCCGAGCGCATTCTGCGCAGCATGGGGCTGACCGGGCCGTTCGCCCGCCTGGTCTTGCTGGTCGGACACGGCAGCACCACGGTGAACAACCCGCACGCCACCAGCCTGGACTGCGGCGCCTGCGCCGGGCAGACCGGCGAGGCCAGCGCGCGGGTGGTCGCCGCGCTGCTCAACCAGCCCGCGGTGCGCGACGGTCTGCGCGCGCGCGGCATCACGATTCCGAACGACACGTGGTTCCTGCCCGCGTTGCACGACACCACCACCGACACCGTGCGGGTGTTCGACACCGACGACCTGCCCGCCGATTTCCAGGACGATCTGGCGCAGACCCGGCAGTGGCTGGAGCAGGCGGGAGACCTCACCCGCATGGAGCGCGCCGCCCTGCTGGGGCTTTCGCACCTGCCCGACCACAAGGTGCACGACGAGGTGCAAAAACGCAGCCGCGACTGGGCGCAGGTGCGGCCGGAATGGGCACTGGCGAACAACGCCGCATTCATTGCCGCGCCGCGCCAGCGCACCGCCGGGCTCGACCTGCAGGGACGCGCCTTCCTGCACGACTATGTCTGGCAGAACGATCCGGGGTTCAAGATTCTCGAGCTGATCATGACCGCGCCGATGGTCGTGGCCAACTGGATCAACCTGCAGTACTACGGCTCGGTGGTCGATGCCGCGCGGCTGGGCAGCGGCAACAAGGTGCTGCACAACATCGTCGGCGGCGCGATCGGCGTGCTCGAGGGCAACGGCGGCGACCTGCGCGTGGGTCTGCCACTGCAATCGGTGCACGACGGAAAGCAATGGATGCACGAACCGGTGCGGCTGTCGGTGTTCCTCGAAGCGCCGCAGGAGGCGATCGACGACATCATCGCCCGGCACCAGCTGGTGCGCGAACTGGTCGATGGCGGCTGGCTGCACATTCTGCAGATCGACGCCGCGGGCGAGACGCACCGGCGCAAGGCCGACGGGCAGTGGGTGTGAAAAAAAGAACCGCCCTGAAAGGGCGGTTCTTTTTGCCGGGGGAAGCGAGACCGTCAGACCGAGAACGACGAGCCGCAGCCGCAGGTGGTCGTGGCGTTGGGGTTCTTGATGACGAACTGCGCGCCTTCGAGCCCGTCCTTGTAGTCGATCTCGGCGCCGACCAGGTATTGCAGGCTCATTGCGTCGATCAGCAGGGTGACGCCGTTTTTCACCATCTGCGTATCGTCCTCGTTGACCGCTTCGTCGAAGGTGAAGCCGTACTGGAAGCCCGAGCAGCCGCCGCCCTGCACGAACACGCGCAGCTTCAGGTCGTTGTTGCCTTCCTCGTCGATCAGTTCCTTGACCTTGGCCGCAGCGCTGTCGGTAAACAGCAGCGGCGCGGGCGGAACGGCCATTTCGGCGGTGGGGGCGGTGTCAAGCATGGCGCTCATGGGCTTCTCCTTCAAAGATTTTTAATTTTAGTGCCGCGCAAGACCCTGCGCGCGCAGCGGCATTGCCGGACGTTCAGGGCAGCACCGCCAGTCCGTCCAGCCCGGCGGCTTCCGGCAGGCCGAACATCACGTTCATGTTCTGCACCGCCTGGCCCGAGGCGCCCTTGGTCAGATTGTCCTGCACCACCAGAATCATCGCGGTATCCGGGCGCGGCTTGTGGATGGCAAGGCGCAGGGTATTGGCGCCGCGCACGGAACGGGTTTCGGGCGCACTGCCTGCAGGCAGCACATCGACAAAGGGCTCCTCGGCGTAAAACCGCGCATAGAGGTCCTGCAGATCGGCCGCCTGTCCGGCGGGGGTGAGCCGGGCGTACAGCGTCGAATGCATGCCGCGGATCATCGGTGCCAGATGGGGCACGAACAGGCATTCGACCGCGCTGCTGCCCGGCGCCTCACCGGCGATGCGGCGCAGTTGCTCGTTGATTTCCGGACCGTGACGGTGGCCCCTGACGCCGTAGGCCTTGTAGTTGTCCGACGCCTCGCTGAACAGAAAGCCGATTTCCGCCTTGCGCCCCGCGCCGGACACGCCCGAGACGCAATTGGCCACCAGATGGTCGGCCTCGACCAGCCCCGGCGTGCGCAGCAGCGGCGCAAAGCCCAGCTGCACCGTGGTGGGATAGCACCCGGGATTGGCGACGATGCGCGCCTTGGCGATGGCCGCGCGGTGCAGCTCGGGCAGGCCGTACACCGCTTCCTGCAGCAGTTCCGGGCAGGCGTGCTCCATGCCGTACCACTGGGTGAATTCGGTGACGTTCTGCAGCCGGAAGTCGGCAGCCAGGTCGATGAGTCGCACCCCGGCGTCGACCAGCCGGCGCGCCTGGGCCATCGCCACACCGTGCGGGGTGGCGAAAAACACCACATCGCAGGTGTGCAGCGGTGCGTCATCCGGCGTGGAGAATGCCAGATCGACCTGCCCGCGCAGGCTGGGAAACAGCTCGGCCACCGGCATGCCCGCTTCCTTGCGCGAGGTGATGGCCACCAGCTGTGCGTGCGGATGGCGCGCCAGCAGGCGCAACAGTTCCACCCCGGTATAGCCGGTGCCGCCAACGATGCCGATGCGCAGAGGGTTCATGGTGCGGGTCTTCAGGTTGAAAAGTGCGATGTTATGTGCTGCGCGTGACCTTGCCGTGGCGGGTGGAGCCCGGAAATCCTGGGAATTGCGGCACAGACGCGCAGCTTTGCGACAATACACGGTTACCGACCCCGGCCGACCGCCGGGATGCCGATGAATTCCACCGTTCCAGACCACCCATGAATTTCATTTCCGTTGCGCACGCCCAAGCGGCTGCCCCGGCGCCCAGCGCCGGCTCCACGCTGATGAGCCTGCTGCCCATCATCGTGATGTTCGTCATCCTCTACTTTGTCATGCTGCGCCCGCAGATGAAAAAGCAGAAGGAATTGCGCGCCATGCTCGCGGCGCTGGCCAAGGGCGACGAAGTGGTCACCACCGGCGGCATGGTGGGCAAGATCAGCAAGATCAACGACAACTATGTCACGCTGGAAATCGCCGCCAATACCGAAGTGCTGGTGCAGCGCAGCGCCGTGACCATGGTGCTGCCCAAGGGCACCATCAAGAGCGGCGTCTGACCCCGCCGCACTGTTGCGCGTTCTCGCGCAGCGCGCCGCACAAGCCGGGTTTGTGCGGTTCCTTTTGCTGATGCTGCCCGGCTTGTGTGGCTGAATCGAGGTTGTTGCTATGAATCGTTATCCCTGGTGGAAATATCTCATCATGGCCGTCGTGCTGGTGGTGGGCGCGGTGTATGCGCTGCCCAATCTCTACGGCGAATCGCCCTCGGTGCAGATTTCCAGCACCGGCGGCAGCAAGGTGGACAACGCCCTGCTGCTCAAGGGCGAGCAGATTCTCGACGCCGCAGCGCTCAAGCCCGATTCGGCCGACTTCAACGGCACCACGGTGAATTACCGCTTCAGCAATACCAGCGTGCAGCTCAAGGCGCGCGACGTGCTGGCCAAGGCGCTCAACCCCGATCCGGACAACCCGCGCTACGTGGTCGCGGTGAACCTGCTGTCGCGCTCGCCCAGTTGGCTGACCGCGCTCAACGCCAACCCCATGTACCTCGGTCTCGATCTGCGCGGCGGCGTGCATTTCCTGCTGCAGGTGGACATGCAGGCGGCGGTGCAGAAAAAGCTCGACTCCATTTCCGGTGAATTGCGTCGCGACCTGCGCGACAAGGACGTGCGCTACACCAAGCTCGACCGCGTGGGCGACACCATTCAGGGCGTGTTCGTCGATGCCGCGGCCTTCAATCAGGCCAAGGACCTCATCACCCGCCAGCATGCCGACCTGCAATTCGCCCCGCAGGCGCCAAACGGCCCCAATAGTTTCAGCGTCAGCCTGACCCCTGCTGCAGTGAAGCAGGAAGAGGACTACGCGATCAAGCAGAACATCCAGACCCTGCACAACCGCATCAACGAACTGGGCGTGGCCGAGCCCATCATCCAGCAGCAGGGTCGCGACCGCGTGGTGGTCGAACTGCCCGGCATTCAGGATGTGGCGCGCGCCAAGGACATCCTCGGTCGCACCGCCAGCCTGGAAGTGCGCATGGTCGATGACAGTCCGGCCGCGCTGGCCGCGCTGGCCGGGCAAGGCCCGCTGCCGCCCGGCGACCAGATCTTTCCCGACCGACAGGGCGGCAAGCTCGTGGTCAAGCGCGACGTGCTGCTCACCGGCGACAACCTCACCGATGCCCAGCCCGGCTTCGACCAGCAGAACAACGAGCCTGCGGTGTTCCTCACCCTTGACTCCAAGGGCGCGCGCATTTTCCAGGATGTGACCCGCGAGAACATCGGCAAGCGCACCGCGATGATCCTGTTCGACCGCAACCGTGGCGAGATCATCACCGCGCCGGTCATCCGCAGCGAAATCGCCGGAGGGCGGGTGCAGATCTCGGGCAACATGACCGTGCAGGAAGCCAACGACACCGCGCTGCTGCTGCGGGCAGGCGCGCTGGCCGCGCCGATGACCATCATCGAGGAGCGCACCGTCGGCCCCAGCCTGGGGCAGCAGAACATCAGCCAGGGTTTCCATTCGGTGACCTGGGGCTTTGTCGCCATCGTCGTGTTCATGTCGATCTACTACATGTTCTTCGGCGTGGTGTCGTCGATCGCACTGGCGGTCAACCTGCTGCTGCTGGTGGCGGTGCTGTCGATGCTGCAGGCCACGCTCACCCTGCCGGGCATCGCGGCCATGGCGCTGGCGCTGGGCATGGCCATCGACTCGAATGTGCTGATCAACGAGCGCATCCGCGAGGAACTGCGCAACGGCGCCAGCCCGCAGAACGCGATCTATCACGGCTACGAGCGCGCCTGGGCCACCATCTTCGACTCCAACGTCACCACCCTGATCGCCGGTGTCGCGCTGCTGATCTTCGGCTCGGGCGCCATCCGCGGCTTTGCCGTGGTGCATGTGCTGGGCATTCTGACCTCGATGTTCTCGGCGGTGTTCTTCTCGCGCGGGCTGATCAACCTCTGGTATGGCCGCAAGCGGCGTCTGCACAGCATTTCCATCGGCCAGATCTGGAAGCCGCAGGCGGCCGAGGCCACTGCCGGTGCGCTGTCCGCAGGTGCCGCGAGTGACGCGGTGAAGGCCGGCAAGCCGCTGGCCGCGCCCACGCCGCGCAGCACCAAGCCGCGCCGCAAGGTGCATTGATCTGCTCAGGTCCACGATTCAAGGCTCATCATGGAATTTTTCCGAATCAAGCGCGACATCCCGTTCATGCGCAATGCGCTGACCTTCAATGTCGTCTCCGCGCTGCTGTTTGCTGCCGCAGTGTTCTTTCTCATCACCCGCGGGCTCAATCTCTCGATCGAATTCACCGGCGGCACGGTGATGGAAGTCGGCTACAGCCAGGGCGCCAATATCGACGCCGTCCGCTCTACCCTGAGCAAGCTTGGCTATTCCGACGCACAGGTGCAGGCGTACGGCAACGCCAACGACGTGGTCATCCGCCTGCCGCTGCACAAGGGCGAGACCAGCTCCGAGCAGAGCACCAAGGTCATGGCCGGGCTGCTGGCTGCCGATCCGCAGGCGCAGCAGCGCCGCACTGAATTCGTCGGCCCGCAGGTCGGCTCGGAACTGGCCACCGACGGCCTCAAGGCGCTGGCGCTGGTGATCTTCGGCATCGTCGCCTATCTGGCGGTGCGCTTCGAGTGGAAGTTCTCGGTGGCCGCCATTCTGGCCAATCTGCACGACGTGGTCATCGTGCTCGGCTTCTTTGCGCTGTTCCAGTGGGAGTTCTCGCTGCCGGTGCTGGCCGCCGTGCTCGCCGTGCTGGGCTATTCGGTCAACGAGTCGGTCGTGATTTTCGACCGGGTGCGCGAAAACTTCCGCAAGTACCGCAAGTACACCACCGTGCAGGTGATCGACAGCGCCATCACCAACACCATCAGCCGCACCGTCATCACCCACGGCTCGACGCTGGCGATGGCGTTTTCCATGTTCTTTTTCGGCGGCCCGGCGCTGCATTACTTTGCGCTGGCGCTGATCATCGGCATCTCGATGAGCATCTACAGCTCGGTGTTCGTCGCTGCAGCGCTGGCGATGTGGTTCGGCGTCAAGCGCGAAGACCTGATCAAGCCAGGCGGCAACAAGCCCAGCGGCAGCAGCAACGACCCGAACGCGGGCGCGGTGGTGTGAGTCGGCGTGAATCGGGCAACAAAAAAGCCAGCGCAAGCTGGCTTTTTTGTTCCGTGGCGCAGGCGATCAGTTGAAGCTGAATGTCTGGCTGCCGCCGTTGATCGCTCGATAGGCCGCGGTGTAGTCGCTCGACACCGTGGCCAGGCTCGGGCCGTACCAGTTCAGCAGATTGGCGCCGTACGGATCGTCGGTGTTGCTGCCGTTGGGCGTCATGGTGGACAGGTACTGTTCGACACCGAGCATGGCCTGGCCGTAGTTGCCATTGGGGTCGGTTGCCAGATTACCCGGAATCGCGGTCGCGAGATTGCCCACCCCGCTGATGCCCAGCTGCGCGGCGACATTGCTCAGATTGCTCTGGTAGGTGGCCACGGTGAAGCCGTTGATCGGATTTGCCCGCGCCACGGCGAAGGTGGTCAGCGGGGTGATGTTGGTCGACACCGTGCCGCCACCGCCGACACTGATCACCGCCTGCAGTGTGGTGTTGGTCGCGATGAAGTAGTTGGTCGGCGCCGACGAGGTGTTGCTCGCCAGGTTCAGCGCGGTCGAGGTGAGCTGGTTCAGGGTGTAGCTCTTGAGTGCGCTGCTGCTGGCGCCGAACTGGTAGCTGCCCAGCGTGGCCTGCAACAGCACCGGGCCATACACGCCGTTGGTCAGGTTGAAGTTGAAACTGCCGTTGGGCCCGGTGGTCTGGCAGGTTGCTGCCGGGCTGCTGTAGTAGGTGTAGGGCGAAGTCGCGGTGGAGATGGTGTAGAGCGGCGAGCCGCTGGCCAGGAAGGCGTAGGCGCAGACGGTGGCGCCCGAGACCGGGCCGCCCGAGGTGTCGCCTGGGTATTGCGGCCCCATGAGCACCTGCCCGGTGACGATCGAGCCTTCATAGTTCGTGCTGGATGAGCCGCCGCCGCAGCCCGCGAGGGTCAGGCTGCCGAGCAGGGCGGCGCCCAGGCTGATGCGGAGTCGGGAGAGTTGCATCGGAAATCTTTCAGTGTTTGTGGAGTGGGTGTTGCCGCAAACTGCAGTGTGCGCGGAGCCGGAGTGGCTCAATGCACCACGCGGTCTTCAGCCTCGACGAAAAGCTCGTCGAGAATGAGGGCGTCCGGTTCTTCGTCCAGACGCCAGAAGATCATCAACACGATGGTCTTGAGGTGCTCCAGCGGCAACGGCTGCATGCCGGTCGCCAGGGCCCGCTCGATGGTGAGTTCGCGCAGATGGGGTTTGAGCACGCCAGCGCTTTCCAGGAAGTTGAGATAGCCAATGGCTTCCAGGCCCAGGCAGTCGACTTCCTGCGGGGCGTACAGGCGGATGGATGTCGCGCTTTGCGCCTGCTGGGTGTGCAGGCCGCCCACGGCGCTGTCGAGGCCGCGCAGCCAGTCGAGCGCCTCGTGGATTTCGTCGCTCTCGAAACCTGCGGCGCTGAGCTTGCGCGACAACTGGCCGAACTCGGGGCAGGCCTCCGGGTGCCAGTAGGACTCGTAGAGATACATCAGAATGTCGAACATGCGGCCATTCTATGCACAGCCCGATGACGTCCTGATGGGCGGCCCATTCCGGCCCTGTTGCGGTGGAATGGGGTGATGTTCCAGCGGACTCAGACGCGGGCGATGCGCTGGAAGCGGCCGCCGGGCAGGCGGGCGACATGGCCTTGCAGCTCCAGTTCGAGCAGGCGCGCACCCAGCCGGTCTGCAGGCCAGCCGCTGCGCGCCGACAGCTCGTCGAAGTTGCGGATGTCGTAGCCAAGGGCGCGCAGGATGTCGCAATCGGGACCCTCGGCAGGGCCTGCGATGGTGTCCTGCGCGGCGGCAGGGGTGGGCTCGGCGGCGGGCAGGGGCGTGTCCCAGCCAAATTCTTCCAGCACATCCTGCGCGGTTTCCACGAGTTTGGCGCCCTCGCGGATCAGCAGGTGGCAGCCGTGGGCCAGGGGGTTGTGAATCGAGCCGGGCATGGCAAACACCTCGCGCCCCTGCTCGCCCGCGAGGCGGGCCGTGATGAGCGAGCCAGAGTGCGTTGCCGCCTCGACCACCAGCACGCCACGCGACAGGCCGCTGATGAGGCGGTTGCGGCGTGGGAAATTGCCTTTCGATGGGGGCGTTCCCAGCGGAAATTCGGACAGCAGCAGCCCGCGCTCGGCCACCGCATGCGCCAGGTCGCGATGTCGCGGCGGATAGACGCGGTCGCAGCCGGTGCCGAGCACGGCGATGGTCGATCCGGCCTGCGCGCCCGCGGCCGCCAGCGCGCCGCGATGCGCCGCCGCGTCGATGCCCAGCGCGAAGCCCGAGACGATGGTGACCCCTGCTTCGCTGAACGCCTGGGCGAAGGCCTGGGCATCGCGCTCGCCCTGCGCAGTGGGGGTGCGTGCACCCACCATGGCCAGCAGTCGGGGTGCACCCACCAACGCGGTGTTGCCCAGGGAGTAGAGCAGCGGTGGCGGATCGGCGATGTCGAGCAGGCTTTGCGGATAGCCGGGGTCGTCCAGGGTGAGACAGGCGTGGCCGGGCTGTGCAGCCCACTCCTGCGTGCGGGCAATGAGATCCTGCGTTTCGCTGTCGGGCTCGGACAGCAGGGCCGATGCGACTGTGGCGCCGACCACGCGCGCGAGTGCGCCGTGCGAGGTCTGGAAAATCTGCTGCGGCGGCCCGAATGCCGACAGCAGTTGACGCGCGGTGAGCGCGCCAACGCCGGGGGTCTGCATCAGGCGCAGCCAGTCGGCAAGGTCTTCGGCGCTGGCCATGAGGCTGCAGAACGAGAGTGCAACAACCGAACCGCCCGCGCGGGGATGCGCGTCAGGGTTGGGTGAAGCGGTCGGCCACTTCCACGGGTTCGTCCGCCGACAGAATGAGGGCGTAGGCCACATGCTGGAAGGTGCGGAACACCATCATCAGGCCGATGCGACGGTCGGGGATTTCGATTTCCGGCTTGCCGGGCGCGGTGACATCCTTGACCATGCGGCTGCTGTGCCACAGCGCGAGCACGTCGCCGCGTTCCAGGCCATCGGCTGCGCCGCGGTTGAGGGCGACCACGCTGTTCTTGGCCGCCATGTTCAGGTCGCCATAAATGGAGACGATGTCGCCGCTGACCGGCTTGGCCGGGGCATGCGGGGTGTAGTTCAGATACTCGCGCGGCGGCGCGATCACCAGCCGGTCTCCCACGCCCACTTCGCGTTCGATGCCGTCCACCCGGAACACCGACACCGCGTCCGGGCCGGATGGCGCCTCGGCCAGACTGGTGGTGCCGAGATAATCGGCCTGATAGGCAATGATCTTTTTGGTGGCCGGATCGACCAGGGGCTTGGCCGGGCGGTAGAGCTGGTAGCGCGTGGCCTTGCTCACATCACCGCGCACATAGACCTGCGTGCCGGGCGAGGCCATGGTGTGGCCCTTGGGCAGTGCGACGATGCGCGGCGAGGCCTCCAGGGTGTCGGGCTCGACGATCAGCGGCTGGGTGAGGAAGGGCGCGATCAGCTCGGGCGAGATGGTGGGAATGCCCTCGGGCGGCAACGCGCTCGATTCCACCTGCGGGTTGAGCTTGACTGTCGGGATGCCCTGGCTGCCGCTGCCCAGGCTCAGGCGGGCGCGGCCGCCCGAGATGTCGAGGTAGAGCACCTGGCCGGGGAAAATCCAGTGCGGGTTGCGGATCTGCTGCAGGTTCATGCCCCAGAGCTTGGGCCAGTCCCAGGGCTTGCGCAGATACATGCCGGAAATGGCCCACAGCGTGTCACCGCGCTTGACGGTGTATGTCGACGGCGCGTTGGCGGCCAGCTCGGAAACGGGCACTCCGGTTTGCGCGGTGAGTTCCGCCTGCGCCTTCTGGGCCGGGGCGACGGGGTAGTTGGGCAGACCATGCAGGCTCGGCGCGGCAGGGTGGGAGTCAGCGGCCTGGCAGGTCAGTGGCAGTGCGCCACCGAGCAGCAGCGCGGCGGTCAGTGCATGACGACGCAAAGGGTGATGGAAAGCCTGTCTCAGCATGGCGCATGTCCCCAGATTAAACCGCGGCCACATCCGGTGCGGTGTGGTTTTTGTGAATCTGCCCCCCGTGGAAGTTTGCGACTCCAGGGCCTGTCTATGAAGAATCTGGCTGACATTGTGCATGCAACACCTTGACGCGGCAATCAAATCGCGGCCTGCGCCGACGCTGCAGTTGCGAGAATGTTGCGGCGTCCGGCGCGTGCTGGATGCGGTGTGGTTCGGGACTCCCCTATTTTTCCAATGGAAAACCGCGTCTCCATCGGAAATTACTAAAATGCAACGCATGGAAAAGCTCACCATCCTCCAATATCCAGATCCGCGTCTCTACACCGTGGCCAAGCCGGTTGCCATGGTGGATGACCGCGTGCGTGCGCTGGTCGCGGCGATGTTCGACGTCATGTACGCGGCGAACGGGGTGGGGCTGGCGGCGACGCAGGTCGATGTGCACGAGCGCATCATCGTGATGGACACCTCCGAGGAGCGCAACCGGCCTGTGGTGCTGATCAACCCGGAACTCCTGCGCCACAGCGACGAGGACAAGGAGTGGGAAGAAGGCTGCCTGTCGGTTCCCGGCATCTACGACAAGGTCGTGCGCCCGGCCACCGTGCGGGTGCGTGCGCTCGACCTCGATGGCGAGCCCTTCGAGATGGACGCCGATGGGCTCACCGCAGTGTGCATCCAGCATGAAATGGATCATCTGCTCGGCAAGGTGTTTGTCGATTATCTGTCGCCGCTCAAGCGCAATCGCATCAAGACCAAAATGCTCAAGCGCCAGAGGCAGGCGGCTTGAGCGAACTGACGGTGACCGCGCCCGATCGACGTCTGCGCGTGGCGTTCGCGGGCACGCCGGAATTTGCCGCGCAGGCGCTGCGGGCCATTCTGGATGCCGGATATGTGGTGCCGCTGGTGCTCACCCAGCCGGACCGCCCGGCGGGACGCGGCTTGAAGCTGCAGGCCAGCGCGGTCAAGCAGGTGGCGCTTGCGGCTCAGATCCCGCTGCTTCAGCCCCAGGGCCTGCGGCTCGACGGGCGTTACGCCGATCAGGCTGCGTCCGCGCATGCCGCCTTGCACGCAGCGGCGCCCGACGTGCTGGTCGTTGCCGCTTACGGGCTGATCCTTCCGGTTTCGGTGCTCACCCTGCCGCGCCTGGGCTGCCTGAACATCCACGGCTCTTTGCTTCCGCGTTGGCGCGGTGCAGCGCCCATTCAGCGCGCGATCGAGGCAGGCGATGCGCAGACCGGCATCACCCTGATGCAGATGGATGCGGGCCTGGACACCGGCGACATGCTGCTCAGCAAGGCACTGCCCATTTTGGCGCAGGACACCGCCGCCACACTGCACGACAAGCTTGCAGCGCTGGGTGCGGAACTGGTGGTGCAGGGCCTGGACGCGCTGGAGCGCGGCGCCCTGACCGCGCGCCCGCAGCCCCAAACCGGCGTGACCTATGCGGCAAAAATCGCCAAATCCGAGTCCGTGCTCGACTGGACACAGTCGGCAGACCTGCTGGCGCGCCGCGTGCGCGCCTTCTCGCCCTGGCCCGGAACACAGTTCTCCCTGCCGGACGGTCGCATCATCAAGGTGGGAACTGCTTTCGCCGTTGCGGCGGCCGCAGACCAGACGCAAACAGCGCCCGGCACGGTGCTGCGCATGCAGGCAGAGGGTCTGGACGTGCGCTGCGCCGAGGGCGTGTTGCGCATCACACGCCTGCTAAAACCCGGCGGCACAATGCAGGACATGTCGCAGTGGATGCAGGGCGCGGATGACCTGACGGGCCTGGTACTGTCCTAGGGCTACGCTCAACAAGCCGCTGATGTCAGCGCACTGGCGGCATGCTGAGAATGTGGTTCCACATGATGGGATCGACGTGGCGAAATGAGTCGATTTCGAGCCGCTTGGTGGCCATTTAGGCCCCTCAGGAGGCGCTTGGCACCCCTGCGGGCGCACTCATGCCATGAGGCGCT
>JAGDVQ010000011.1 GCA_023255715.1 Thiomonas sp. | reverse complement strand
AAACGGGAGGAAGTCATGCGGAGAGGTGAGTGGTGTCGGACAAAACTGGCGAAACGGACTGGAAACGGGGATCTGCCAGAACGGCTTCAAGCAAGGCATCCTTGAGCGCTGCAAGCCCTGTGCCCTTCAGGGCGCTGACCGCAAAGCGAGGCATGCTATCACGCGCGTGGATGCCCTCTGCATCGTTGTGACCATGTGTAACCTGAAGGTTCACCGGCAACAGGTCTGATTTGTTCAGGATCAAGAACTGGGGAATGTCGTCCGCGCCGATCTCGTGCAAGACCGACTGCACTTCGTCCATCTGCTCGTGCAGCATGGGCGCGCTGGCATCCACGACATGCAGCAGCAAGTCGGCCTGCAAGGTGTCTTCCAGCGTGGCCTTGAACGCCTCGATCAGGGTGTGCGGCAGATCGCGGATGAAGCCCACGGTATCGGACAAGGTGGCATTGACCTGCGGTGCCAGATAGAACTTGCGCGTGGTGGTGTCGAGCGTGGCGAACAGCTGGTCGGCCGCGTAGATTTTGGATTTGGTCAGGGCATTGAACAGCGTGCTCTTGCCGGCATTGGTGTAGCCCACAAGCGCCACGCGAAACGCACCCGTGCGGCCGCGCGCGCGACGCTGCGTCATGCGCTGACGCCCGAGCTTGCCCAGGCGGGTTCGCAGCATCTTGATCTTGTCATCGAGCATGCGACGGTCGAGTTCGATCTGCTTTTCGCCCGGGCCGCCGCGCACGCCGATCCCACCGGTCTGGCGCTCCAGGTGGGTCCAGCCGCGCACCAGACGTGTCGCCAGATGCTCCAGGCGCGCCAGTTCGACCTGCATCTTGCCCTCGGCGCTCTGGGCGCGGCGGGCGAAGATTTCAAGAATCAGCCCGGTGCGGTCGATCACCGGCTTGCCCAGGGCCTTTTCCAGGTTACGCTGCTGGATGGGGCTCAGGGCATTGTCGAAAATGATGGTGTCGGCCGACGAGGTACTGACCAGCTCGCCCAACTCCTCCAGTTTTCCGGAACCGATGTAGGTTGCGGCATCGGGCCGCGCGCGCACGCAGGACATCTCTCCCGCCAGCGCATAACCGGCGGAACTGCTCAGTTGCTCCAGCTCAGCCAAGGCGTCGCCCGACGCCGGACGCCGCTGCTGCACGCTGACCAGCGCAGCGCGCCCAGGGCCCTCAGGCTGCGGGGGTTTCTTGCTCACCAACTTGGAATGTGACGGGACGTGCGGGAACAACGGTGGAGATCGCGTGCTTGTAAACCATCTGCGTGACGGTGTTGCGCAGCAACACAACGTATTGATCGAACGATTCGATATGACCCTGCAGCTTGATGCCGTTGACCAGATAAATGGACACCTGCACATGCTCCTTGCGCAGCAGGTTCAGGAAGGGGTCTTGTAGCAACTGCCCTTTGTTACTCATCTTATTCTCCGTTGTGTGAGGAAAGCGTAAATGGCATTCGTGGCCCGGAATGCAAGAGCACGCAAAATAACATAGTGCTGATATGGGCGGCGATCCGTGGGTGTTTCCAGCCCAGTTCAATCATCCCGCGCGTAAGGATTGGTCGAACTCCGGTACTCCACCCGTAACGGAGTGCCCGTCAGATCGAATTTTTCACGCAACTGTCCTTCCAGATAGCGCGTGTAGGTCGCCGGAACACGGTCGAGCGCACTGCCGTGGATCACGATGATGGGCGGGTTGGTGCCGCCCTGATGGGCATAGCGCAGCTTGGGGCGGACCGGGCCGACGCGCGGCGGTTGCTGCTGCGCCACCGCTTCGATGATCGCGCGGGTGAGCTTGGGCGTCGACAGCTTGCGGTAGGCGGCGGCGTGTGCGGCGATGACCGATTTCATCAGCCCGTTCAGACCTGCTCCCGTTCGCGCCGAAATGCTGTGAAAGCGGGCGAAACTCACAAAAGGCAGGCGCTGGCGAATCGCCACCATCAGGCGTTCACGACCGTAGGTGTCCACCGCGTCCCATTTGTTGGCTGCCAGCACCAGCGCCCTGCCCGCCTCGACCGCGAAGCTGGCGATGTGCGCGTCCTGATCGGAAACGCCCTCCGTGGCATCCAGGAGCAGAACGACCACATTGGCCTGTTCGATGGCCTGCAGGGTCTTGATGACGGAAAATTTTTCCACTGCCTCGAACACCTTGCCCTTGCGCCGCAAGCCCGCGGTGTCGATCAGGATGAACTTGCGGCCATCGCGCTCGAAGGGCACTTCGATGGCGTCGCGCGTGGTGCCCGGCATGTCGAAGGCGATCACCCGTTCTTCGCCCACCAGCGCATTGACCAGCGTGGACTTGCCGACGTTCGGCCGCCCGGCAATCGCCAGACGCAGACTGTGAACGCGCTGCGGCGGCGCAGGCGTCGCCCCTGGTTCCGGGAGCGCCGCTTCGGGCTCGACGACCGGTTCGACCGCCTCGTCGGGCTGCTCGGGCGGCAGAATGGCGAGGATGCGCTCGAGCAGATCGGGCACGGAGTCACCATGCGCGGCGCTGATGGAAAACGGCTCGCCCAGGCCGAGTTCATGGAATTCAGCCAGCGCGGGGTGCCCATGGCGGCCCTCCGCCTTGTTCACGGCGAGCAGAATCGGCTTGCCGGTCTTGCGCAGCTCTGCTGCGATGTGCAGGTCCTGCGGACTCAGGCCGGTGCGCAGATCGACCAGGAACACCACCAGGTCGGATTCGGCAATGGCCTGGCGGGTTTGCCGCGCCATCTGGTGCACGATGCCGGTATCGACCACGGGCTCGAAACCGCCGGTATCGACCACGATGACCGGGCGGTCGGCCATGCGCAGCATGCCGTAGTGCCGGTCGCGCGTCAGGCCCGGCATGTCGGCGACGATGGCGTCGCGCGAGCGCGTCAGGCGGTTGAACAGTGTGGACTTGCCGACATTGGGGCGCCCGACCAGGGAGACGATGGGGGTCATCCGCGTCAGTCCGGGACGAAGGCGTAGACCCCGCCCTTGGCCGTGACCACGACCATGGTCTTGCCCACGACCACCGGAGCCACCGCAATGGCGCTGCCGTCCGTGGACACGCGGCCGACAATGCTGCCGTCCTTGGCCGACAGGAAGCTGATATCGCCTTGATAGTCGCCCACCGCGACCGTGCGCCCGACCAGCAGCGGCGCACTCAGGTTGCGATACTTCAGTTGAGAATTGGTCCAGTTCGGCACGCCGTCGGTCGCTGCATAGGCCTGCACATCGCCGTCCGCCTGCGTGCCAACGACTTCCTGGTCATTCATGCTCAGCGCGGTGTAGCCATCGGCAGCGCGCGTCCAGAGAATGCGCCCCGTGTCGGCGTCCACACAACCCACCGTGGATTGATAGGCCCGGGCGCAGACGGTGGAGCCCAGCAAGGCGGGCTGGCCGGTGATGCCGACCACACGCTCCACCTCGGTGACACCACGCGGGCGCGCCAGCGTGGCCTGCCAGCGCGGCAGACCGTCGTTGAGTGAGTAGGCGTCGATGCGGCCGAGCGCGGTGCCGATCATCACCAGACCGTCGCGCACCACCATGCCGCCCGCCTGCTGCACCAGCAGCGAGGCGGCACGGCTGTCGGCCTGCCACAGACGCTTGCCGGAGGCCGCGTCGAATGCAAGCACGCGCTGATCTGCGCCCTGCACGATGATGCGTCCTCCAGTCACGGTGGGAGGCGTGAGGACCGTGGTGGGCAATTGGTAACGCCAAAGCAACTGGCCCTTGGGCCCGATGGACACCAGTCCGTTGTTCTTGTCGACCACGGCGGTGAACGTGCCATCGCTGCCGGTGGCGGCGCTGATGCCCGACGGCACCTTGGCCGACCAGACGATCTGCCCGGTCGCACTGTCGAGGCGCATGATTTGTCCGTCAGCCGAAGCGACGACAACGGCTCCGGGCAGCGTGGCCGTCTGGAACCAGGCCGGGACATCGCCGATGCGCTGCGTCCAGACCTGCTTGACGGTGAGGATGTTGACCACCGGCGACAAGGGGGTGGGATCGGGACGTTTGGAGCCCGAGGCGCAGGCGCCAAGCTGTGCTGCCAGCAGCAGCGGCAGGGCCATGCGCCCCACGCGGGTCCATCGCCCCCCATGCGGGCGACTTGCTTCTGAAATCGGACGCATCTTCATGCTGCACCCCCGCCAACGGCTTGAAGTCTTTGCTGCACGGCAGCGCGCTCGGAAGACTCTGCGGGCAAGGCCTTGAGCGCAGCCTCATACGCCTGACGCGCCGCATCGCGCTGGCCCTGCAAGGCGGCAAGATCGCCCCGGCGCAGATCAAAGAGTGCGGCAAAGGTCGGCTCCGGAACCTCGGCCAGGGTCTTGGCCGCGTCGGCATATTGCTTCGCGTCGATCTGCAGGGCCGACAGGTTCAGCCGGGCCACCGCACGCTCACTCTTGCCTTCGGCGTGGTCGGCCGCCCACTGCAGGATGGTGATGGCCTCGGCATTCTTTCCTGCGTCGTGCAGGGCCTTTGCGACGGCAAGCGCTGCCATGCCGGCATAGGCACTTCCCGGCGCCTTGGACTGCATCACGGCCCAGGCTTGCTGAATCTTGTCCGGGCTGTTGCTCTGCAGCGCCACCTGGACCTGCTCGAACACCGCAGCCGCCTTCACGCCCTCGTTGCGCTGCCACCATTGCCAGCCGTAATACCCGGCAAAGCCGAGCGCCACGGCCAGCACGCCAGCGGAGATCTGCGTACCCCAGCGTTCCCAGAAATGGCGCAACTGGGCGATCTGTTCTTGTTCTTCGAAGTTGTAGCTCATGAGAGGTCGTCGGCCGAAAGTGGGTGATTTTAGGGTGCCGGTTCAGAGCAATGCAGAAATCAGGCTGTGCAACGGCTCCAGCGCGACCAGGCGTTGTTGCTGGGCATCCTGCGCACCGCGCAAATCCTTGATGCCGACCTGCCCGTCCTGCATTTCCTGCTCGCCGAACACCAGCGCCCACCGCGCGCCGCTGGCATCTGCCTTTTTCATCTGCGATTTCATGCTGCCGCCGCCCAGATGCAACTGCACCTGCACGCCGGCGGCACGCAAGGCCTCGCACACCGGCATGGCGCGTGGCATCAAATCCGGATTGGTGAGCACGGCGTAGGCATCCGGGACGCTCGCGGGCGCAGCCTGACCGGCCTCGACCAGCAGTTCGAGCACCCGCTCGACGCCCAGCGCCCAGCCGCATGCCGGTGCAGGCTTGCCGCCGATCTGCTCGATCAGGCCGTCGTAGCGCCCACCGGCACACACGGTGGCCTGCGCGCCGAGGCGATCGGTCACCCACTCGAACACGGTGAGGTTGTAGTAATCGAGCCCGCGCACCAGCCGGGGGTTGATGACGAAGGGCTGGCCGGCTGCGCGCAGCAACGCCTGCACGCCATGAAAATGCGCCAAAGATGCCTCGCCCAGATAGTCGATCAGCCGCGGCGCGGCAGCGACCAGCTCCTGCATCTGCGGGTTCTTGGTGTCGAGCACGCGCAAGGGGTTGGCGTGCAACCTGCGCTTCGCATCGGCGTCGAGCTGGTCGGCGTGTCGCTCCAGATACTGGATGAGATCGACCCGGTGGCGCGCCCGCTCGTCGGCCTGCCCCAGACAGTTGATTTCCAGCGTGACCAGATCGCTCACCCCCAGGCGCGACCACAGCTGCCGCGCCATGAGCATCAGTTCGACATCGGCATCCGGCCCGGCAAAGCCCAGTGCTTCCGCGCCGACCTGATGGAATTGCCGGTAGCGTCCCCGCTGCGGGCGCTCATGGCGGAACATGGGTCCGGTGTACCAAAGCCGCTTGCCGCCATCGTGCAGCAAACCATGTTCGATGCAGGCGCGCACCACCGCGGCGGTGCCTTCGGGCCGCAGGGTGAGCTGTTCACCGTTGAGCGCGTCGGTGAAGCTGTACATCTCCTTCTCGACGATGTCGGTCACCTCGCCGATGCCCCGCACGAACAGCGGGGTGTATTCGACGATCGGGGTGCGCAGGTTCTGATAGCCGTAGCTGCGCATCAGTTCGCGCACCTGCTGCTCGAACCATTCCCAGGCCGCCGATTTGGGCGGCACGATGTCATTCATGCCTTTGACGGCACTCAGTCTGTCTGCCATGAGGATCAGGCCACCCGATCAGGATGGCGGTGTGCTGCGCCGTAGCGCTGATGAACGTACTGTTCGACGATGGTCTGGAATTCGGCCGCGATGTTGTCGCCGCGCAGGGTCATGCGCTTTTCGCCGTCGATGAACACGGGCGCCGCAGGAGACTCGCCCGTGCCCGGCAGGCTGATGCCGATGTCGGCATGCTTGCTCTCGCCCGGGCCGTTGACGATGCAGCCCATCACCGCCACACGCAGTTGCTCCACGCCGGGATAGCGCGAGCGCCACACCGGCATCTGCGCACGCAGGAACTGGTCGATGGTCTGGGTGAGTTCCTGGAAGAAGGTGCTGGTGGTGCGACCGCAGCCCGGGCAGGCGGTCACCGACGGCGTGAACGCGCGCAACCCCAGCGCCTGCAGGATTTCCAGCGCCACGGTCACCTCGTCGGTGCGCGCGCCGTTGGGCTCGGGCGTGAGCGACACGCGGATGGTGTCGCCGATGCCTTCCTGCAGCAGCACCGCCAGCGCGGCGGTCGAGGCCACCGCACCCTTGGTGCCCATGCCAGCCTCGGTCAGCCCGAGGTGCAGCGGGTAGTCGCAGCGCGCCGCCAGCGCCCGGTACACGGTGATCAGATCCTGCACATTCGAGACCTTGCACGACAGCAGGATCTGCGCCGGGCTCATGCCCAGTTCCTGCGCGCGCTGCGCCGATTCGAGCGCCGAGAGCACCAGAGCCTGCGCCATGATCTGTCGGGCTTCATAGGGTTGCGCCCGGTGCGCGTTGGCGTCCATCAGTGAGGCAAGCAATTCCTGGTCCAGACTGCCCCAGTTCACCCCGATGCGCACCGGCTTGTCATGGCGCAGCGCAATATCGATCATCTGGCCAAACTGCCGGTCTTTTTTTTCGCCCTTGCCCACATTGCCGGGGTTGATGCGGTACTTGGACAGCGCCTGCGCGCAGCCCGGATAGTCGGTGAGCAGGCGGTGACCGTTGTAGTGGAAGTCGCCGATCAGCGGCACCGACACCCCCATGCGATCGAGCTGCTCGCGGATTGCCGGAACCGCTGCAGCCGCCTCGGGCGTGTCGACCGTGATGCGCACCAGTTCCGAGCCGGCCATCGCCAGTTCCTTGACCTGGATCGCGGTGGCGATCGCATCGGACGTGTCGGTGTTGGTCATGGACTGCACCCGCACCGGTGCATCGCCGCCCACGGTGACCACGGTGTCGCCCCACACCACACGCGCCTGCCGCGTGACATGGCGCGCGGGCACGGCCTCGGGGATGGGCGGATCGAGCAATTGCATGGGAGGGCGGGTTATTTCAGCGTGAGTCGAGCGACATTGCCTCGCGTGGCCGGAGCCAGATCGACCGGCTTGCCCGCGTAAGTGAGTGTGGTGCTCGGGGCATTACCCACAACCACGGTCAGCGGCGCGCTCCCGGCTGGCACCTGAACCGATTGCGGCGACCCGGGTTGCAGCAACTGCGAAAAAATCACCTTGCCGCCCTGGGCAGTCACCTGCACCCAGCTTGGTGCGCTTGCGGTGAATTGCAGTGCCGCGCCACCCGCCGCAACCACTGGCGCGGACGCCGCAGCGCTGGACGCGGGCACGGCAGGGACAGACGCCGCCAGCGCGGGTGAAGACTGCAGGCCAACAGGCGCGGAAGCGGCGCGTACCGGCTGGGAAGGCGTGGGTACCGCCTCATGCACGACACCCTGTTCAGCCGCGGGCGATGCCGGTTTGGGCTGCAGCCCGTCCACCAGCCCGCGCAGCGCCGGCCAGAAATACACCACTGCGGCCAGCACCACAATCAGAACCGCGAGCCACAGCATGCCGCGCGATTTATGCCCACCGGAGCCGGTACGCGGCAGCGCCCGCTCCGGCATGTTTGCCATGTCATCGGCATCCGCATCCGACGCCTGGGCGCTGAGCAGCACCGGGGCGCCTGGCAGCAGATCGAGCATGGGTTGCGCGTCCACCTTCAGCGCCTTGCAGCAACTGCGCAGCAGCGCGCGGCCAAAGGTCTCATCAGGCAGCGCAGACCAGTCGCCGGATTCGAGCGCGGCGATCTTGGACGGCGTGACCTTGAGTTGCGCTGCGAGCTCCTCGACACTGCGACCCGCGGCGGTACGCGCCGCGCGCAGTGCAGCACCCGCCTGGGTGCGGCTTTGGATCAGTTCGGGCGTGATCTCGGACATGCGCGATCAGTAGTTGAGCAGTGCGGAATCGTCGAACCGACCCTGTTGCGCCGCGATGGCTTCGCGCGAATCGGGGAAGCGCTGTTCGAGCTGGTTGATCCACTGCGCCGCATCCACGGCATTGCCCGCCTTGCGCGCGATAAGGATGCCGACCCAGAGCGACTGCGCGCTGGCGTACTGCCCACTGTTGACCCGGGCGATGTAGAACAACGCCTCCTTGGCCTTGCCCAGACGGTCGAGCACGACCGCGAGATTGGTGGACACGGCCGGGTTGGCGGGGTCGAGCGCGAAACCCTTCTTCAGCGTGCTCTCCGACGCAGCCAGATCATTGGCGCGGTACTGGCAGACCCCCAGCGCAAGATAGGTTCGTACCGGGTAGCGGTAATTCTGGATGGAAAGCGCCTTGTTGAACTGCGCAAACGACTCGGGATAGCGCCGCTGTTGGCAGAGAAACCAGCCGTAGTTGTGCAGCGCGTCTGCGTTGTCTGGCGACAGCCGCAGCGCCTCCCGGTAATTCGCATCTGCCTTGGCGCTGTCGTTCAGCGCCGTGTAGATGAGTGCACGCATGGTGTAGGCCGGAACGAAGTCGGATTTTTCCGCGAGCGCCTTGTTCACTTCTTCCAGCGCCACGGCGAACTGCCCGCGCTGGTAATACCCCTCCGCAAGTTCGAGCCGCAACTGCACGCGCTTGAGCACTGCGGTTTCGGACGTGCTGAGGGCCGCACCAGAACCCATGTCTGCCGCGCGCTGCGTCTGTGTTGCGCAGCCGCCCAGCAGGGCTGCACCGGCCAGCAAAACCCCGAGCAAGGCCGCACGCCAAGGCCCGGCAACAGACAACGCGCGATGACGCAAGAACATGGGCAATCTCTCCCTCAATGGCCCAGCTGGACGGCTGGTGTGACCGCCGCCTGCTGCATCCGGATGACACGGCGGGTGCGATCCTGCACCTCGCCCGCGAGTTGACCACAGGCGGCGTCGATATCGTCACCGCGGGTCTTGCGCACCGTGGTCACGATGCCTGCGTCCAGCAGCACCTGGGCAAAGGCCGAGACGCGTGCCGCAGCGGAGCGCTTGAGCCCGGACTCCGGGAACGGGTTGAATGGAATGAGGTTGAACTTGCAATTCACCTGGGCAGCACGCACCAGCCGCACCAGATCCTGCGCCAGCGCCGGTGTGTCATTCACGCCATCGAGCATGCAATACTCAAAGGTGATGAAGTCGCGCGGGGCGAATGCAAGATAACGCTTGCACGCCGCCAACAGCTCGTGCAGCGGATATTTGCGATTGAGCGGCACCAGTTCGTCACGCAGCGCATCGACAGGCGCATGCAGTGACACCGCCAGCGCCACCGGGCAATCCTGCGCGAGTCGGTCGATCATGGGCACGACGCCCGAGGTCGAGACCGTCACGCGGCGTCGCGACAGGCCGTAGCCGTCGTCGTCGAGCATGGTGCGCAGTGCGGGGATCAGCTGGCCATAGTTCTGCAGGGGCTCGCCCATGCCCATCATCACCACATTGGAGATGGCGCGCTCACCCGCAGCCAGCCCGAGTTCGCGCCGCATGGTGAATTCGGCATGCCAGAGTTGCGCCAGGATTTCCCAGGTCTGCAGATTGCGACTGAACCCCTGATGGCCAGTGGAGCAGAACTTGCAGTTCACCGCACAACCCGCCTGAGACGACACGCACAGGGTGTTGCGCTGCGCCTCGGGGATGAACACCGCCTCGACCGCATTGCCCTGCCCCACGTCGAACAGCCATTTCACCGTGCCGTCGGCAGAGCGCGACTCGGTCACCACCGGCAGCGCCGCAACAGCGGCCTGTTCGCGCAGGAACTGGCGCAGCGGCTTGGCCAGGTCGCTCATGGCATCGAAATCGGCCACGCCCTTCTGGTGAATCCAGCGGAACACCTGCCGCGCTCGGAACGCCGCATGCCCATGGCGTGCAAACCACTCGACCAGTGCGGTTCGGTCGAACTGCAGCAGGTTGGTGACTGCGGGTGCGTCGGACATGGGGACCAGGGCGCAGCGTGTGCTCAGCGAGAGTAAATCGCCATGGCCGGGAAAAAGAAGGCGATCTCGACTGCAGCGGTTTCCGCAGCGTCGGAGCCGTGCACGGCATTGGCGTCGATGCTGTCGGCGAAATCGGCGCGAATGGTGCCGGGAGCGGCCTTCTTCGGATCGGTCGCGCCCATCAGGTCGCGGTTTTTCAGAATGGCGCCTTCGCCTTCGAGCACCTGGATCATCACCGGGCCGGAGATCATGAAATCGACCAGATCCTTGAAGAAGGGACGGGCCTTGTGCACCGCGTAGAACGCCTCGGCCTCGGCACGCGAGAGTTGCGCCATGCGCGCGGCGATGATTTTCAGGCCGGCGTTTTCGAAACGGGTGTAGATCTGGCCGATCACGTTCTTGGCAACGGCATCGGGCTTGATGATGGAGAGCGTGCGCTCAATGGTCATACTTTGCTCCTGAAATCAAAGGGTTAATCGATCATTGTAGGGCAGCGCATGGAATGCGATGCGCTGCAGCAGTGTCCATTTTCCGTGGTTCAGCGGCCGCTGCGGTTGCCGCCGCCGGTGCGTCGGCGTCCGCCCGAAGGCCCGCCGCCCATGCCACCGCCGCTGCGCTTCGGTCCCGCGTCCTTGTGGATGTAACCAAAGCTGGTCTTCATCGGATCGGGCTGCGAATTCTGTGGCTTTCCGCCCGCCTTGCGGCGCTTTTGTGAACCCGGCTTCGCACCCGAAGAAAAATTGCCCTCGACACCACCCCAGCTGTTGCTGCGCACCACCGGACTTTTGCCGAACAGCGCCTCGACCGTGGTCCGCGCATAACTGTCCGGTCCAGGTTGCTGCTGCCCACCACCCTGCCCCTTGCTGCGCCCACCCCGGCCACCGCGTCCGCCGCGGCTGTCGTTGCGCCGCTCGCCCGCCTGTTGCGATCCGTTATGACGCCGCGGCGGGCGGTCGCCTTGCGTGGCGGCGTCCGGAGATTTGCCTTGCAGGGCCTGCACAGCGGATTTGTCGAGTTCGACAAAATCGCCGCGACGCAGCCCGGCGGGCAGCACCACGCTGGCATAGCGCACGCGGATCAGGCGGCTCACTGTCAGCCCCACAGCCTCGAACATGCGCCGCACCTCGCGGTTGCGACCTTCGGAGATGACCACGCGCCACCAGCGATTCGCACCCTCGCCACCCGCCTCGTCCAGACTGAGGAATTTGGCCGGGCCGTCGCCAAGTTGCACACCACTGAGCAGCTCGTCGCGCGCGGCGGCATCGAGTTCGCCCAGCACGCGCACCGCATATTCGCGCTCGGCTCCGTAGCTCGGGTGCATCAACCGGTTGGCCAGGTCACCCGAGGTGGTGAACAGCAGCAGGCCTTCGGTATTGATGTCCAGTCGCCCCACGGCGGTCCACTTGGCCCCCTGCAACTTGGGCAGGTGCTGGAACACCGTCGGACGCCCCTCCGGGTCTTTGAACGAGACCACTTCGCCCGTGGGCTTGTGATAGGCCAGCACCCGGGCCTGCGCAGGCCGAAGGCGGCGTTTGATGATCTTGCCGTTGACGCGGATCTGATCGGTCGGCAGGATGCGCTGGCCCAGATGCGCGGGTTCGCCGTTGACAGACACCCGGCCGGCGAGGATGAGGTCTTCCATTTCGCGGCGTGAGCCCACGCCGCTTTGTGCCAGCACCTTGTGGAGCTTGGGTGCGTCTTCGGCGGGTGCCAGCACGCGACGCACGACCGGCGCGGTGTCCGCCGCCTGGTCATAGGTGCCGGAAATCACATCCTGGATTTGCACCCCGACTGTCGGCATCGGCGGTGTTGCCGCATCAGGCTCCGCCGCACTGTTGTCCTGCTCGGCGGGTGGCT